>NZ_JALBYS010000080.1:0-940 GCF_022678525.1 Serratia sp. PGPR-27
AACCCTCACAGGCCACCTTCAACGGCTTACAGAACGCTCCCCTACCCAACAACGCTAAGCGTCGCTGCCGCAGCTTCGGTGCATGGTTTAGCCCCGTTACATCTTCCGCGCAGGCCGACTCGACCAGTGAGCTATTACGCTTTCTTTAAATGATGGCTGCTTCTAAGCCAACATCCTGGCTGTCTATGCCTTCCCACATCGTTTCCCACTTAACCATGACTTTGGGACCTTAGCTGGCGGTCTGGGTTGTTTCCCTCTTCACGACGGACGTTAGCACCCGCCGTGTGTCTCCCGTGATAACATTCTTCGGTATTCGGAGTTTGCATCGGTTTGGTAAGCCGGGATGGCCCCCTAGCCGAAACAGTGCTCTACCCCCGAAGATGAGTTCACGAGGCGCTACCTAAATAGCTTTCGGGGAGAACCAGCTATCTCCCGGTTTGATTGGCCTTTCACCCCCAGCCACAAGTCATCCGCTAATTTTTCAACATTAGTCGGTTCGGTCCTCCAGTTAGTGTTACCCAACCTTCAACCTGCCCATGGCTAGATCACCGGGTTTCGGGTCTATACCTTGCAACTAGTCGCCCAGTTAAGACTCGGTTTCCCTACGGCTCCCCTATACGGTTAACCTTGCTACAAAATATAAGTCGCTGACCCATTATACAAAAGGTACGCAGTCACACCACGAAGGTGCTCCCACTGCTTGTACGTACACGGTTTCAGGTTCTATTTCACTCCCCTCGCCGGGGTTCTTTTCGCCTTTCCCTCACGGTACTGGTTCACTATCGGTCAGTCAGGAGTATTTAGCCTTGGAGGATGGTCCCCCCATATTCAGACAGGATGTCACGTGTCCCGCCCTACTCATCGAACTCACGACCTGTGCATTTTAGTGTACGGGGCTATCACCCTTTACTGCGCGACTTTCCAGACGCTTCCACTAACA
>NZ_JALBYS010000081.1:0-925 GCF_022678525.1 Serratia sp. PGPR-27
GCGGATGGAGCTGAAGCCAGTCGAAGATACCAGCTGGCTGCAACTGTTTAATAAAAACACAGCACTGTGCAAACACGAAAGTGGACGTATACGGTGTGACGCCTGCCCGGTGCTGGAAGGTTAATTGATGGGGTCAGCCGCAAGGCGAAGCTCTTGATCGAAGCCCCAGTAAACGGCGGCCGTAACTATAACGGTCCTAAGGTAGCGAAATTCCTTGTCGGGTAAGTTCCGACCTGCACGAATGGCGTAATGATGGCCAGGCTGTCTCCACCCGAGACTCAGTGAAATTGAACTCGCTGTGAAGATGCAGTGTACCCGCGGCAAGACGGAAAGACCCCGTGAACCTTTACTATAGCTTGACACTGAACATTGAGCCTTGATGTGTAGGATAGGTGGGAGGCTTTGAAGCGTGGACGCCAGTCTGCGTGGAGCCATCCTTGAAATACCACCCTTTAATGTTTGATGTTCTAACTCGGCCCCATAATCTGGGGTGAGGACAGTGTCTGGTGGGTAGTTTGACTGGGGCGGTCTCCTCCCAAAGAGTAACGGAGGAGCACGAAGGTTAGCTAATCACGGTCGGACATCGTGAGGTTAGTGCAAAGGCATAAGCTAGCTTGACTGCGAGAGTGACGGCTCGAGCAGGTACGAAAGTAGGTCTTAGTGATCCGGTGGTTCTGAATGGAAGGGCCATCGCTCAACGGATAAAAGGTACTCCGGGGATAACAGGCTGATACCGCCCAAGAGTTCATATCGACGGCGGTGTTTGGCACCTCGATGTCGGCTCATCACATCCTGGGGCTGAAGTAGGTCCCAAGGGTATGGCTGTTCGCCATTTAAAGTGGTACGCGAGCTGGGTTTAGAACGTCGTGAGACAGTTCGGTCCCTATCTGCCGTGGGCGTTGGAAGATTGAGAGGGGTTGCTCCT
>NZ_JALBYS010000082.1:0-917 GCF_022678525.1 Serratia sp. PGPR-27
AGCCTGCTGGGCCAGCAGTACACCATCCTGAGCGCGCAGCAGGGGGTGAGCGGGCAGTTTGACGCGGTGGCGCCGAACTACCTGTTCCTCGGCACCGGGCTGAGCTACCAGCCGAATGGGGTGACGCTGAGCGTCGGGCGCAACGGCACAAGCTTCGCCAGCGTGGCGCAGACGGCGAACGAGCGGGCGGTGGCGGCGGCGGCGGATGCGCTGGCGGCGGGCAACCCGGTGTACGAGAGCCTGCTCAGCAGCGGCTCGGCGGGCGAGGCGCGGCAGGCGTTCCGCCAGCTGTCGGGGCAAATCCATGCGGACATCGCGTCGGCGCTGGTGAACGACAGCCGCTACCTGCGTGAGGCGCTGAACGGGCGTCTGCGTCAGGCGGAAGGGCTGGCGAGCTCGTCGGCCATCAAGGCGGACGAGGACGGCGCCTGGGCGCAACTGCTGGGGGCGTGGGACCATGCATCGGGCGACGCCAACGCCACCGGCTATCAGGCCTCGACCTACGGGGTGCTGGTGGGGCTGGACTCGGCGGCGGCGGCCGACTGGCGGCTGGGGGTGGCGACCGGCTACACCCGCACCTCGCTGCACGGCGGGTACGGGTCGAAGGCGGACAGCGACAACTACCACCTGGCGGCGTACGGCGACAAGCAGTTTGGCGCGCTGGCGCTGCGTGGCGGAGCGGGCTACACCTGGCACCGCATCGATACCAAGCGGTCGGTGAACTACGGGATGCAGTCGGACCGCGACACGGCGAAGTACAGCGCGCGCACCGAGCAGCTGTTCGCGGAAGCGGGTTACAGCGTGAAGGGTGAGTGGCTGAACCTGGAGCCGTTCGTCAACCTGGCGTACGTGAACTTTGAAAACAACGGCATCGCGGAAAGCGGCGGCGCAGCGGCGCTGCGCGGCGACAAGCAGCA
>NZ_JALBYS010000083.1:0-876 GCF_022678525.1 Serratia sp. PGPR-27
TGGCCGGGTTGGCCTGCAGTTTTTCCACGAACGCCTTGGCGTCGGCTTTCCAGTCGGCCGGCAGCTCGCCGTTCATGCGGCGCTTGAACTCGGCGGCCAGTTCCGGGAAGGCCCTGGCGTAGGCGGCGAACTTGTCGTTCCAGGCCGCTTCTTTGGCCTGACCGGCTTCTTTGGCGTCCCACTGAGCGTAGATGTCCTGCGGGATTTCAAAGGCGGCGTATTTCCAGCCCAGCGCTTCGCGGGTGGCGGCCACTTCGGCGGCGCCCAGCGCGGCGCCGTGCACGTCATGGGTGCCGGCCTTGTTCGGCGAACCGAAACCGATAACGGTCTTGCACATCAGCAACGACGGCTTATCGGTCACCTTGCGGGCTTCTTCAATCGCCGCCTTGATAGCGTCCGGGTTGTGGCCGTCGACGTTGCGCACCACGTGCCAGCCGTAGGCTTCGAAGCGCAGGGCGGTGTCGTCGGTGAACCAGCCGTCGACGTGGCCGTCGATGGAAATGCCGTTGTCATCGTAGAAGGCGGTCAGCTTGCCGAGCTTGAGGGTGCCGGCCAGAGAGCAGACTTCGTGCGAGATGCCTTCCATCATGCAGCCGTCGCCCATGAAGGCGTAGGTGTGGTGGTCGACGATGTCGTGGCCAGGGCGGTTGAACTGCGCCGCCAGGGTGCGTTCGGCGATGGCGAAACCGACGGCGTTGGCGATGCCCTGGCCCAGCGGGCCGGTGGTGGTTTCAACGCCCGGGGTGTAGCCGTACTCCGGGTGGCCCGGGGTTTTGGAATGCAGCTGACGGAAGTTTTCCAGCTCGCGCATCGGCAGGTCATAGCCGGTGAGGTGCAGGAGGCTGTAAATCAACATGGAGCCGTGGCCGTTGGAGA
>NZ_JALBYS010000084.1:0-556 GCF_022678525.1 Serratia sp. PGPR-27
GCGTTGTTGGGTAGGGGAGCGTTCTGTAAGCCGTTGAAGGTGGCCTGTGAGGGTTGCTGGAGGTATCAGAAGTGCGAATGCTGACATAAGTAACGATAAAGCGGGTGAAAAGCCCGCTCGCCGGAAGACCAAGGGTTCCTGTCCAACGTTAATCGGGGCAGGGTGAGTCGACCCCTAAGGCGAGGCTGAAAAGCGTAGTCGATGGGAAACAGGTTAATATTCCTGTACTTGGTGTTACTGCGAAGGGGGGACGGAGAAGGCTAGGCTAGCCGGGCGACGGTTGTCCCGGTTTAAGCGTGTAGGGGGTGTGACCTGGTAAATCCGGTTGCATGCTAACCCTGAGGCGTGATGACGATGCACTACGGTGCAGAAGTAGTTGATGCCCTGCTTCCAGGAAAATCCTCTAAGCTCCAGGTAACATTAAATCGTACCCCAAACCGACACAGGTGGTCAGGTAGAGAATACCAAGGCGCTTGAGAGAACTCGGGTGAAGGAACTAGGCAAAATGGTGCCGTAACTTCGGGAGAAGGCACGCTGGCATGTAGGTGAAGTCCCT
>NZ_JALBYS010000085.1:0-498 GCF_022678525.1 Serratia sp. PGPR-27
CCGCGGTCAGTTTGTCCGCCGCTTCCACCGTGATGCCCACTTCGGAGCCGGTGGCGATCAGGATAACGTCCGGCGTGCCCGCGCAGTCTTTCAGCACGTAGCCGCCGCGGTACACGTTCGCCAGCTGCTCTGCGGTGCGCGGCTGCTGGGTCAGGTTCTGGCGCGAGAACACCAGGGTGGTCGGGCCGTCGTTACGCTCGATGCCGTACTGCCACGCCACCGCCGATTCCACCTGGTCGCACGGGCGCCAGGTGCTCATGTTCGGGGTCACGCGCAGGCTCGCCAGCTGCTCCACCGGCTGGTGGGTCGGGCCGTCTTCGCCCAGACCGATGGAGTCGTGGGTGTAGACGAACACGTTGCGCAGCTTCATCAGCGCCGCCATGCGCACCGCGTTGCGGGCGTATTCCACGAACATCAGGAAAGTCGCCGAGTACGGCAGGAAACCGCCGTGCAGCGCGATGCCGTTGGTGATGGCGGTCATGCCGAACTCGCGCACGC
>NZ_JALBYS010000086.1:0-462 GCF_022678525.1 Serratia sp. PGPR-27
GACAGTTCGGTCCCTATCTGCCGTGGGCGTTGGAAGATTGAGAGGGGTTGCTCCTAGTACGAGAGGACCGGAGTGAACGCACCACTGGTGTTCGGGTTGTCATGCCAATGGCATTGCCCGGTAGCTAAGTGCGGAAAAGATAAGCGCTGAAAGCATCTAAGCGCGAAACTTGCCTCAAGATGAGTCTTCCCTGGGCCTTTAAGGCCCCTGAAGGAACGTTTAAGACTAAGACGTTGATAGGCTGGGTGTGTAAGTGCAGCGATGCATTGAGCTAACCAGTACTAATGATCCGTGAGGCTTAACCTTACAACACCGAAGGTGTTTTTAGAGAGATTTTCAGCGAAGTTCCGAGATTGGTTCTGATGGCGACACGAGAGTGAAGCGGTTGGAATGAAACAGAATTTGCCTGGCGGCAATAGCGCGGTGGTCCCACCTGACCCCATGCCGAACTCAGAAGTGAAA
>NZ_JALBYS010000087.1:0-340 GCF_022678525.1 Serratia sp. PGPR-27
GCCACCGGCTCCGAAGTGGGCATCACGGTGGAAGCGGCGGACAAACTGACCGCGGCGGGCCGCAAGGTGCGCGTGGTGTCGATGCCGTCGACCGACGCGTTCGACAAGCAGGATGCGGCGTACCGCGAGTCGGTGCTGCCGGCGGCGGTGACGGCGCGTGTGGCGGTGGAAGCGGGTATCGCGGACTACTGGTACAAGTACGTGGGGCTGAACGGCGCCATCGTGGGCATGACCACCTTCGGTGAGTCGGCGCCGGCGGAGCAGCTGTTCGCCGAGTTCGGCTTCACCGTGGACAACGTGGTGGCGAAGGCGCAGGCGCTGCTGAAGTAAGCGGCCTGGC
>NZ_JALBYS010000088.1:0-318 GCF_022678525.1 Serratia sp. PGPR-27
AAATTTCAGCCGTCATGTTTCAATTTTCAGCTTGTTCCAGATTGTTAAAGAGCAATATCTTAAACATGACTCGGAAGTCATCTTTAAGATATGGTGTATCGTCAGATACTTTGGACCGCCGCTTTCACCGGGTGGGTCGGAAGCTTGGCGTCCCCTAGGGGATTCGAACCCCTGTTACCGCCGTGAAAGGGCGGTGTCCTAGGCCTCTAGACGAAGGGGACACGACACCGTACTTTTATGACGCTTTTGCTCGTTACTTTTTCATCAGACAATCTGTGTGAGCACGCCACTCGAAGCAATATCTTTAGGTAAGGAGGT
>NZ_JALBYS010000089.1:0-296 GCF_022678525.1 Serratia sp. PGPR-27
CTCCGACCGCTCGGTTCGTAGCCGAGTACTCTATCCAGCTGAGCTACGGATGCATTACTATTTTTACCGCGTGCCGGCTTTGCTAATAAAGCCAGGCTTTAAGAATGGTGCATCCGGGAGGATGATTCGGCGCTAGCGCCTTACCCTGCGGGCCGTTGCTGAAGCAACGTTATCCTCCCTGGGAACACTTTTTTCCTCTCACCCGCATGAAAATTTTTCTTCGCGACGAATGAGATTAAGAATGGTGCATCCGGGAGGATTCGAACCTCCGACCGCTCGGTTCGTAGCCGAGTACT
>NZ_JALBYS010000008.1:0-132548 GCF_022678525.1 Serratia sp. PGPR-27
TTATGACCTGATGTATATCGACGATCTGGGGGCTTACAAGTCTAAAGCCATCACCGCACACTAACCTGAAAGAACAACAATGAAGCTGAATAAAAAAGTCCTCTCGCTGCTGACCGCCTCTTCATTCTTGTTGCCGGATACGGCCTGGGCGGTGACGTTCGATACTTCGCTGTTGGCCGGCGAATCGCGCGATTCCGATCTTTCGCGTTTTTACCTCAACAATGACATGCCTGCCGGCCGGCAGGAGATCGATGTGTATGTCAATCATGACTGGAAAGGGCGCTACACGCTGCTGTTTGGCACGCAACGCGACGATATTCAAATTGCCTACCAGGATGCGCAGCGGTTGGGCATCGATCTGAGTCAATTGCCGACACCTCAGGCGCCCCAGACGACGCTGTCGATCGCCTCGCTGGTACAGGGCGGGCGGTTCGATATGGACGTTGGCGCGCTGAGCCTGCGGTTGACGGTGCCGCAGGCGCGGGTCAACCGATCGGAAGCAGGGTACGTGGATCCGGCTTTCTGGAATCGTGGCATCTCCGCGTTGACGCTGGCCTACAACGCGACCTACTACCACGCCGAGGCGCGCGGCGAAGGCAATCGCAGCAACAATGACGATTTTTATACCGGGCTGGAGTCCGGGATCAATCTGGCCGGCTGGCAATTTCGCGACAGCAGCAGCTTTCGCCACGGCAGCGGGCGGGGGAGCCAGTGGCAGAACAACACGCGTTATCTGCAGCGCGGGTTCGCCGACATCAAATCCAACCTGACCGCCGGTGATTTTTATTCGCCGGGGGAGCTGTTCGACTCGGTACGCATTCGCGGGGTGGCGCTGGCGTCGGATATCAGCATGCGGCCCAACTCGCAGCAGGGTTTTTCACCGATTGTGCGTGGCGTGGCGCAATCCAACGCCCTGGTGAAAGTGGTGCAGAACGGCAACGTGATCTACCAGGAAAACGTGCCGCCGGGCGCCTTTACCCTCGACAGCATTCAGCCGACCGGTTCGGCGGGCGATCTGTGGGTGACGGTCAAAGAGGCTGACGGGCGCGAGCAGTCGTTCAGCGTGCCGTTTTCAGCCGTACCCAACATGTTGAAACAGGGTGTCAGCCAATACAGCGTACTGGCCGGCAAGGTAAACGAAAGCAATACCGATTACGGACCCGGCTTTGTACAGGGCACCCTGCAGTACGGTTTCAACAATCTGGTAACGGGTTATGCCGGCAGCATTTTGAGCGACGACTATCAGGCCTGGCTGCTCGGCAGCGGCTGGAACCTGCCGATAGGGGCGGTGTCCATTGATCTGACGCATGCCGATACTCGCCTGAAAAACCGCCGTGAAAGCGGGCAGAGCTTCCGTATCGCCTACAGTAAATTTCTCGATGTCACCGCGACCAACTTCACGCTGGCTGCCTATCGCTATTCCACCCGCGGTTACTACAGCTTTACCGACGCCATTTACTCCAATGACGGCTATCGCCAGCTGGAGCGTCAGTTTGATCGCTGGCGCGACGAGGAGGGCGTGTCCGAACTGGATATGAACACCTGGGATGCGCTGCGTTCGGCTCGGCCGAAAAATACCTTTACGCTCAACCTGAACCAGCGTCTTAACGAAGGATGGGGCACGCTGTTCTTCTCCGGCTCCCAGCGTGATTACTGGACGGCCAATGCGAAAAGCCGCGAATACCAGCTGGGGTACTCCAACAATCTGGGGCGCGTCAGCTACTCCGTTTCAGCCAGCCGGGTGCGCAATAGCCAGCGTGAGGAAGAGACGCGCTATTACCTGTCGTTCAGCCTGCCGCTGTCGGTGTTCGATAACAACGCCTACCTCAGCACCGGCCTGTCTGCGACAGACTCCCACTATCAGCAAAGCACGGTCAGCCTGAGCGGCAATGCGCTGGAGTCCAACCGCCTGAGCTACTCACTGAGCGGCAGCAATCGCAGCGGCGGTGACAATATGGCCAGCGTCAATGCGGCCTATCGCGCCCGCGCCTCGACGCTGGGCGTCTCCTACAGCGAAGGCAACGATTATCGTCAGAGCGGCCTCAGTGCGCGCGGCAGCCTGGTGGCGATCCCCTGGCATCTGCTGGCGTCGAACGAGATCGGCAACACCATGACGGTGGTCGAGGCGCCGCAGGCCGAAGGGCTGATGGTCAACGGCGACGAAAGCATCGTGACCAATGCGCAGGGTTTGGCGCTGGTGCCTTATGCCACGCCGTACCGGCAAAACTCGGTCACGCTATCGGATACCGGCCACAGCAGCGGGGCGGAAATCAGCGGCAACGTCGCCAACCATGTGCCTTACTACGGCGCGGTCAGCTACCTGAAATTCGAGACCGATCAACGTCGGCCATTCCAGCTGCGGGCGCAGCGCGCTGATGGTGCGCCGCTGCCGTTCGGCGCCGAAGTGATGGATGAAAACGATCGGTCGGTAGGTTTTGTCGGCCAGGCCAGCGTGTTGTACCTGCGCGCCGAACAGCCGCCAACGGCGTTGACGGTGCAATTGCGCAACGGCAGTTGCCACATCGCCAGACCGAATCTGGCGCTGGATGCGTCGCCCGGCGTTTGCCGTTAATACAGGATAACCGAATCTATGATCAGGCTGATTTTTTTGCTGCTGCTGTCCGGGTTGTTCAGCGGCTATAGCTATGCTTCCTGCTATGGCAAGGGAGCGGAGTTTGCGTCCCCGATTTTTGTTGATCTCTCCGATAAGCTGAGCGCCAATATGCCGGTCTGGGAGGCGCAATATAATACCCAGTACACCGGCACATTTAACTGCAGCAAGTCCAAAAGCAACTTTTCCTACACCATCAAGCTTTCGCCGAAAGATTCGCAGGCCGCGATTTTCGGTTTTAACAACGGTCAACAGTGGATCCGAGCGGAAATCACCAACAAGATAAGCGACAGAACGTTGAGAGGGCGCGGGGAACACTCCGCGTCAGAGTTAAACTCGCCGATGACCATTCGTTATTCGCTGGTGCAAAAAACCAAGGATGGGCGGGTGGTACCGGGCGATACCTTGATGCTCGATGACGTTTTACTGGTGAGCGATGTGACCGGTATCGGCATTCTGGAATTGCCGTTCTGGTTGTTGGAGCAAGTGGGGAAACTGCTCACCTGGTTGCTTACCGGCAACTGGCCTTATGACGATCGCGACATGTACGGCCAGCCGATGAACATCAAATACGCGCCTAAAACCACCACCTGTCGTTTCGACAATGCCGGCCTGACGGTCAGGTTGCCCAAAATGGGCGTGGCGCAGGTGCTGAATAACAATCAACCCGGCTACACGCCGTTCTCGCTGAACATCAGCTGCCAGAACATGCAGCAGGAAGGCATCGCCGATCGCGCCGTTGAGATGTTCCTGTCCAGCAATAACCTGCTGGCCTCCGACGCCAGCGTGTTGATCAATGCCAATGCGGGCGGTGCGCAAGGGGTGGGGCTGCGCCTGGTCAAGCGCGACATGCCGAGCTCGCCGGTGGTATTGTCGCCTTCCAACGTCGATCGCGGCAGCGCCACCTCGCTGTTTCATGTCGCCGCCGGCGGCAGCCTGAACAGTCATTTCATCATCGGCATGGGCGCTTATTATTACCCTTATCAGCGCGATGGCGTCACGCAGGGGGAACTCAACACCTCGGCCACGTTGAACATTATTTATCCCTGATGAATGGGGAGGCAAAAAAACCGGCAGCTGCCGCTGCCGGAGAGGGTTATTGATAAGTCATTGCGTTGGCGTGCAGCTTGTTATTGCCTACGATCGCGATGATTTTGTAGTAACGGGCACCGGTCTTGTCGGTTTTGTCTGCCAACATCTTTTCCGCATCGCTCAGATTCGCGGCACCGCTAACGGTAATCACTTGGCGCGGCGTCAGGGCGTCCGCCTGTTGACTATTGATTTGCGTTGCCGCGATTGTTGCGCCTGAAAAGACAAAAGCGCCCAGCAGCATCGTTTTAAACATGACGTTCTTCATGATGTTCTCCTCAATCGCAATACGCTTGTTCTTTGCTATGGTTGAATCTTTTTGTTTCGTTATGCTAAAGGATAAGCAGCGGGGTGCCGGCGCGGTAGTGCCTGAAAGCGTAATGCATCGTTTCCAAACTGGAAACGATAAGGAGGGGGCATGCAGGATTTGAACGATCTTCAACTGTTTGCTTTGGTGGTGAGACATGGTGGTTTCGCCGCCGCGGAGCGGGCGAGCGGCGAGGCCAAATCCAAACTCAGCAAACGCGTGGCTCGTCTGGAGGCGAGTTACGGTGCGCGGTTAATCGAACGTTCGACGCGCAGTTTCCGCGTCACGGATATTGGCCGCGATGTGTATCGGCAGTGTGAGGCGATTATCGAGCGATTGGAGGCGGCCGATGCCATTGTCGCCCGTGCGCGTGCCGAAGTGAGCGGCTGCCTGCGCATCAGTTCACCGCCCGGTTTGATGCAGTATTATAATTCCCATCTGCTGTTGGATTTTATGGCGCGTTATCCGGACGTGCGCGTGCAACTGTTGATCCATGAGCGCCATGTGGATCTGATCAATGAAAAGATCGATGTGGCGTTTCGCATTACGAGCCATTTCGACCAGGATCAATCATTGATTAAACGCGATCTTGGCGTGCGGCAACGCATTTTGGTCGCCGGCGCGCAGCTGGTGGAGAAAGCCGGCGGCTTGCCGCAGTCGTTCGAACAGCTGGCCAGTTTGCCGACGTTGTCGATGGGAGAATGGCTGGATCGCGATCGCTGGGAATTCGAGGACAATGCAGGCAATCAACGTACGTTCGTACATGTACCCCGGATGTGTTGCGGGGATTACAGTACGTTGCATAGTGCGGCGATTGCCGGGATCGGCGTAGCGTTTTTGCCGATCCATTTGTGTGCCAACGAATTGCGGACGGGTCAACTGCTGCGCCTGCTGCCGCAGTGGCGTGCGCCGAACAGCATTGTTCACCTGGTGTTCACCAGCGGCAAAGGCCTGTTGCCGCCGGTGCGGGCATTTATCGATCACAGCGTCGCGGTATTCGCCGAAGCCAATCGCCGCCTTTCCATGATGCCGGTTGCCTAGCCGCTTATCATTGCCCATCCGGGTGTTCGAAAATATGCGCGCCGGCCCCTTGCCGGCCCAATATATCGTTCGGGTTGCGCAGCGGGCAGTCGGTGAGCGACAGGCAGCCGCAGCCGATGCAGCTGTCGAGATGGTCGCGCAGCACCGTTAGCCGTTGAATACGCTCATCCAGCGTTTTGCGCCAGGCGGAGGACAGCACTCCCCATTGTTCTGAGGTCAGCTTGCTGCCGATGGGGAAGCGGCTTAGTGCGGCGCGGATTTCTTCCAGCGGAAGGCCCGCGCGCTGCGCGATCTTGATCACCGCGATATAGCGTAATACCACCGACGGATAACGCCGCTGATTGCCGGCGTTGCGCGTCGCCTGAATCAACCCTTTACTCTCGTAGAAGTGCAGTGCGGATACCGCCACGCCGCTGCGTTTCACCACTTCCCCGACGGTCAATAGCCGATTGGCGTCAATCGGTTCATTTCTTGCCATTTTATCTTTCCTCAACTTGACCTCAAGTTAACCTGAGGTTTTATAGTTCAGCCTGCCGGGCTTGGCAACCGGCATCTCTCAAGACCTGCCCCCGTCTTATCGGGGAGAAGGATGGCTCGGCTGTAAAATCAGGAAGAAACCGTTATGCAACGCTTTATCAACACCGCTCTGGACAGTTATTGGCTTTGGCTGCTCGCACGTCTGTGCTTGATGGTGATTTTCATCTCGTCGGGGCTCGCCAAGCTGTTCGACATCGAAGGGAGCCTGGCGGAGATGCGCGCCGCCGGTTTGCATCCGGCCTGGCTGTTCAACCTGGCGTCGGCGTCGGTGCTGCTGACAGGTTCGGTATTGATCTTGCTGAACCGCTGGGTGTGGCTGGGCGCCGGCATGCTGTCGGCGTTCCTGATCCTGACTATCGCGATCGTACACACCTTCTGGAATATGTCCGCTCCCAACATGCAGATCTCCCTCTACTTCGCGCTGGAACACATCACGGTGATCGGCGGGCTGTGGGTGACGGCCATCGCCAGCCGTTTGCGTCAACGGCTGGCCAACACGCGTGAGGCTGCATGATGAAACGATATCTCATTATTGCCGCGTTGCTGGCGGCGCTCGCCGTCGCTGCGGTAGCGATGCGATCCACCGCGCGGCAAAGCGAAGGCGCGCCGGCCTATCCGCCGGTGAAAGTGGCGCTGGCGCCCGCACTGCGTGAACAGGCGGCGCGCAGTTACGCCGGCGTAGGCGAGCTGGAGGCGGCCAGCCAGGTGGAAGTGGCGGCAGAGACCAGCGGCCGCATCACGCGCATCCTGTTCGAATCCGGCCAAACGGTACGGCAGGGGCAACTGCTGGTGCAGCTCAACGATGCGGTCGAGCAGGCTGAGCTGGTGCGCCTGCAGGCGCAGCTGCGCAATGCCGATCTGCTGCTGACGCGCATGCGCAAGCTGATGAACCTCAACGCCACCGCGCGGCAGCAGTTGGACGATGCGCTGGCTGAACGGGATATGGCGCTCGGTGCGGTGCAGGAAACGCAGGCCAAAATCGCGCAAAAGGCGATCCGCGCGCCGTTCTCCGGCGTCATCGGCATTCGTCGCGTGCATGAAGGGCAATACCTCAACGCCGCCGAGGCGGTGGCCAACCTGGTGGATGCCGATACGCTGCGCGTCAATTTCTCGCTGGACGAACAAAGCAGCGCCGGACTGGCGTTGGGGCAGGCGGTGTCGGTGCAGGTCGGCGCCTATCCCGAGCGCGCTTTCCCCGCCGTTATTACCGCTATCGACCCGATGATCGGCAAATCCCGCACCGTGCAGGTGCAGGCGACGTTGACTAACCGCCAGGGATTGCTGAAGGCCGGCATGTACGCCGGCATTCGCGTCACGCAGCAACAGCGCGTGGCGGTGCTGACGGTGCCGGAAACGGCGCTGACCTATACGGCGTACGGCGATACCGTGTTCGTCGCGCAACAGGGTGAAAAGGGCATGACGGTCAAGCGCGTCTCGGTCACCGTGGGTGAGCGCAACGACGGGCGCGTCGAGATCGTCAGCGGCCTGCAGGAAGGCGACCGGGTGGTGACTTCGGGCCAGCTCAAGCTGAGCGACGGCATGGCGGCCGAGCTGGTAGCGCAGGATGCTCTGAACGCCGCCCAGACCGGTTCCTGAGGAGAGACCGATGACATTTACCGATCTGTTCGTGCGCCGGCCGGTGCTGGCGCTGGTGGTCAGCACGCTGATTCTGCTGTTCGGCGCGCTGGCGCTCAGCAAACTGCCGATCCGCCAATACCCGCTGCTGGAAAACTCTACCATCACCATCAGCACCGACTATCCCGGCGCGTCGTCCGAGCTGATGCAGGGCTTTGTTACGCAGCCGATCGCCCAGGCGGTGTCCTCCGTCGAGGGCGTTGACTACCTTTCTTCCTCCTCGGTGCAGGGGCGCAGCGTGGTGACGGTGCGCATGGCGCTGAACCGCGACTCCACCCAGGCGCTGACCGAAGTGATGGCCAAGGTCAACCAGGTGCGCTATAAGCTGCCGGAGCAGGCTTACGATCCGGTGATTGAGCGTTCCGCCGGTGAAGCCACCGCCGTGGCCTATGTCGGTTTTTCCAGTAAAACGCTGTCCACGCCGGCGCTGAGCGAATACCTGACGCGGGTGGTGGAACCGATGTTCACCACCATCGACGGCGTCGCCAAGGTTGAAGTGTTCGGCGGGCAAAAAATGGCGATGCGCCTGTGGCTGGACAGCGATCGGCTGGCCGGCCGCGGTCTGACCGCTGCCGACGTGGCCGATGCGGTGCGGCGCAACAACTACCAGGCGGCGCCGGGCAAGGTGAAAGGGCAGTATGTGGTTGCCAACGTGCGGGTGAATACCGATCTCACCAGCGTAGAGGAGTTTCGCAATCTGGTGGTGCGCAACGACGGCAACGGTCTGGTGCGCTTGAAAGACGTCGGCACCGTGGAGCTGGGCGCCGCAGCCACGGAAACCAGCGCCTTGATGGATGGCGAACCGGCGGTGTTCCTTGGCGTCTTCCCTACGCCGACCGGCAACCCGCTGGTGATCGTCGACGGCATTCGCCACCTGATGCCGGCGATCGACAAGATGCAGCCGCCGGGCGTGAAGATGGCGCTGGCGTTCGAGACCGCGCGCTTTATTCAGGCCTCGATCGATGAGGTGGTGCATACCCTGCTCGAAGCGCTGGTGATCGTTGTGGCGGTGATCTACCTGTGTCTGGGGTCGCTGCGCACCGTGTTGATCCCGGTGGTGACCATTCCGCTGTCGATACTTGGCGCCGCCGGGCTGATGCTGGCCTTCGGCTTCAGCGTCAATTTGCTGACGCTGCTGGCGATGGTCCTGGCGATCGGTTTGGTGGTGGACGACGCCATCGTGGTGGTGGAGAACGTGCATCGCCATATCGAAGAGGGGAAAACGCCGCTGGCGGCGGCGATGATCGGCGCACGCGAGGTGGCCGGGCCGGTGATCGCCATGACCCTGACGCTGGCCGCGGTCTATGCGCCGATCGGCCTGATGGGCGGGCTGACCGGCGCGCTGTTTCGCGAATTCGCGCTGACGCTGGCCGGGGCGGTGGTGGTGTCCGGCGTGGTGGCGCTGACGCTGTCGCCGGTGATGAGTTCGCTCCTGCTGCCGGCCAAACAGAGCGAAGGGCGCGTGGCGCACGCCGCCGAGTGGTTCTTCGGCGGCCTGACGCGGCGCTATGCGCGCGCGCTGGATTTCTCGCTGCATCACCGTTGGCTGACCGGCACGCTGGCGCTGCTGGTGATGATCAGCCTGCCGCTATTGTACCTGATGCCGCAGCGCGAGCTGGCGCCGACCGAGGATCAGGCCATCGTACTGACCGCCATCAAGGCGCCGCAGCAGGCCAACCTGAACTATGTCGAACGCTTTGCCTACAAGCTGGACGAGGTTTACAACCGCATGCCGGAAACCGAAAGCCGCTGGATCATCAACGGCAGCGACGGCACGGCGTCCGGCATCGGCGGCATCAACCTGACGCTGTGGCAGGCGCGCCAGCGCTCGGCGTCGGCGGTGCAGGCCGATCTGCAACGGGCGGTGAACGATGTTGAAGGCACCAGCATTTTCGCCTTCCAGCTGCCCGCCTTGCCAGGCTCCACCGGGGGGCTGCCGGTGCAGATGGTGCTGCGTACGCCGCAGGACTACCCGCAGCTGTACCGCACCCTGGAGGAGGTGAAACAGAACGCCAGAAACAGCGGCCTGTTTATGGTGGTGGACAGCGATTTGGACTACAACAACCCGCTGGCGGAGGTGCACATCGATCGCGCCAAGGCCAACAGTCTGGGGATACGCATGAGCGACATCGGTGAATCGTTGGCGGTGCTGGTGGGAGAGAACTACCTCAACCGCTTCGGGATGGACGGGCGCGCTTATGACGTTATCCCGCAGAGCCTGCGCGAACAACGGCTGACGCCGCAGGCGCTGGCGCGGCAATATGTTCGCGCCCAAGACAATACGCTGGTGCCGCTCTCCACCGTGGTATCGGTGGCCGTTAAGGTCGAACCGAACAAGCTGACCCAGTTCAACCAGCAGAACGCCGCCACCCTGCAGGCGATTCCCGCGCCCGGCGTTTCGATGGGCGAAGCGGTGGCTTTCCTCGAACGGCAGGCCAATGCGCTGCCGGCCGAATTTAGCCACGACTGGCAGGGGGATTCGCGCCAATACACCCAGGAGGGCAGCGCGCTGGCGTTCGCGTTCCTGGCGGCGTTGGTGATCATTTACCTGGTGCTGGCGGCGCAGTACGAGAGCCTGAAAGATCCGCTGATTATCCTCATCACCGTGCCGCTGTCGATCTGCGGCGCCTTGCTGCCGCTGGCGCTGGGCTACGCCACGATGAATATCTATACCCAGGTCGGTCTGGTGACCCTGATCGGGCTCATCAGCAAGCACGGCATTCTGATGGTGGAGTTCGCCAACGAGCTGCAGATGCATCAGGGGCTGACGCGGCGCGCCGCGATTTTGCAGGCGGCGCAAATTCGTCTGCGGCCGGTTCTGATGACCACCGGGGCGATGGTGTTCGGTTTGATCCCGCTGCTGTTCGCCAGCGGCGCCGGGGCTGCCAGTCGCTTCGGCCTGGGGCTGGTGATCGTCTCCGGCATGCTGGTGGGCACGCTGTTTACCCTGTTTGTGTTGCCGACGGTGTATACGCTGTTGGCGCGTGATCACGCGGTAGCCTCACCTCGTCAGCGTGAGTTGGCCGCCGCGCAAAAGGCGCTGACGGAATAATCCGCCGGCGCCCGCGTGAAGAATAAACCCGCTTCGGCGGGTTTTTTCGTCAGTTTTTGCAGCCCATCAACTCCGGCAGAACGCCCGGTTTGCTCTTCAGCGAAGCCTGCACGTCGTCCGGCAGACCGGCCCAGATGATCAGGCCGGTGCGTTTCTCGATCTCGTCCACCGTCACGCGGAATTGGCAGAAATCGGCGCCCTTCGGCGTGTTCTGGTCGAACAGGAAGGCGGCATAGTGGTTCACCGCCGGGCTGTTGTTGATGAAAATCACCTTCCAGTAGGCGCTGGGGATGGTGTGCGCTTTCTGGGTGCCCGGCAGTTTGCCCATATCGCGCTCATACAGCGGCCCGGTCACGGTATAGACCGAGGAGATATCGGCGCGATCGATCAGCTTGCGTTCCTGATCTTCCAGCCGCGCCCAGGCGCCCTGGTTCAGATCGGACTTTTGCGGCGTGATGTTGGACAGGTAGTTCAACGATTCCCAGTCGGAGACGCCCGCCAGCGAGGCCAGCGGCGCCTGATGACCGCGATCGACCTTCAGCGCGGCGTTGGCGCCGGTGTAATCGGCGGGCGCCAACGTGTCCGCCGGGTTGAGCGCCGGATCGGTTTTCCAGTTGCGCGTCTTGCCGCTGGCCGGCGTGTCTTTGGTGATGTGATAGGCCACCCAGTTGGCGAACTTGGTGGTGCTGTTGTTGTTCAACGTATAAGCATGACGCACGATAGACACGTTGCTACTGCCGCCGGTCGGGCAGCCGACCGCGCAGTTGTCGATGGATTCGAGCGTGTCGGCCGACGCCTGCGCGGCGAACAGCAGGGCGGCCAAGGCCAACATCTTGTTGTTAAAGCGCATATTCATATCCTCAATAAGTTAAAAAACACTGTATATATTTACAGTAAATTAAACTTATCGCAGTGAAACGAATACAACAATGCAACATATTCATGTTGTGAATGTGTCAGTCATGGTACAGCCAGGCCACACGTTAAATACGGCGGAAATAAAAACGGCGTCCAACAGACGCCGTTTCAAAGGGGGTTATTCCAGCAGGTCGTTGACCGTGCGGCGAACGTAGTGCGTCATCTGCGCCAGATCGCCCGGTGACACCGGGCCGCCGCCGGCGCGTACCACTTGCTGTTCGATCTGGGCGATTTCCTGTTCGACCTTGTTGGCGATCTGCACTTTGACTATCTTGTCCACCGAAGACAGCAGCACCTTCAAGACGACTTTCAGCGCGATGTTTTCGCAGAACGAGTCGTAGTGATGAACCGGCGGCGGCGGGGCCGGCTCGGGCGCGCGCGGAGCCAGAGCCTTGAAGCTGTCTACATTTTCAATAATAAGATCCATGTCTCTTATTAGTTCATCAAAATCTTTAGACACTGACTTATTCCCTTCGCTGTGCGCAAAAAACAGAACGCCCGTCCTCGGGCTGAAAGCGGATGAGCGACGGGCAGAACGAATTCGGGCCTGGCCTTCAGACGTTGAATGGCCGGGGGAGGGGCATTCTAACCTTGCGGCGGGTCGGCAACAAGATGGGGCCGTGCGAATGCGCGGCCCTTTGGATCACGAGGCTGGAGGGCGCTTAACTTTTCAGCTTGGCGGTGATTTTGGCCACGTGTTCGCCCTGATAACAGGCAATGGTCAGCTCTTCGTTGCTCGGCTGCCGCGAACCGTCGGCGCCGGCGATGGTGGTGGCGCCATACGGGGTGCCGCCGCGCACCTGTGAAACGTCAAACAGCTCCTGCGTCGCATAGCCGATCGGCACGATGATGAAACCGTGGTGTGCCAGCGTGGTCCAGGTCGAACTGATGGTCTGTTCCTGGCCACCGCCGGTGCCGGTGGAGGAGAAGACGCTGCCTACCTTGCCGTACAGCGCGCCGGAAGCCCACAGGCCGCCGGTCTGATCGAGGAAGGTGCGCATTTGCCCGGCCATGTTGCCGAAGCGGGTCGGCGTGCCGAAAATAATGCCGTCATAGTCCGCCAGCTCTTGCGGGGTGGCGACCGGCGCCTGCTGGTGTTGCTTGCCCCCGGCCTTGGCGAAGGCTTCCGGCGTCATGGTTTCCGGCACGCGTTTGACCGTCACGTCCACGTTATCGACCCGATTCGCCCCTTCGGCCACCGCCTGCGCCAGGCGTTCGATGTGGCCGTACATTGAGTAATAAAGCACCAACAGTTTCGTCATGTTCCGTACTCCCGCTCAGATGATTAACAAAAACCCCTGATAAGCATAGAAGCGAATGACGAACTTGGCGTTACGACGTTACCTGATGCCGGCGATCGCCAGCAGGGCGCCAAAGGCGATCAGCAGCCCGCCAAAGGTACGATCGATGCCGCGGCGCAAACGTAAAAAGCGCGCATTGACGCCCGGTGCGGAAAATAGCAGCGCGACGGCGGCAAACCAGAAGATATGGACGGCGGCGATAAAAAGACCATAGCCGATTTGCACGCCGAGCGGGGTGTGCGGAGAAACCACCTGCATGAACAGGCTGACGATGAAGATGGTGGTTTTCGGGTTTAACGCGTTGGTGAAAAAACCGGTTTTCAAGGCGGCGAAATCGCTGATGGCCGCCGGCGCTGTTGTGGGGGCTGCGTCATGATGCGCCGCGTTGCGCAGCAGCGTAATGCCGAGGTAGATCAGGTAGGCGGCACCGATGGCTTTAAGCAGGTTAAACAACCAGGGCGACTGTTGAATCAACACGCCGACGCCAATCAGCGTATAGCTGACATGGACCAGCACCCCGGCGCCAATGCCGCAGGCGGTCAAGACGCCGGCGCGGCGCGAAAGCAACAGGCTATTGCGCGAGACCATGGCAAAGTCCGGCCCCGGGCTTATCACGGCGAGTAAAGTAATGGTGACGACAGCGATGAGTTCAGTCATAGTTATCCTTGCGGTGTTTATCAATAGAGTGACTGATTTATAAGAGTAATTTTTCTCGGTGACAAACGATGAATAGTGACAGTATCGGTGAGAAAAACTCACGCAAAACCGGCAGGCCGTTGCCGTTGGGCGGGCTGCGTTGCTTCGAGGCCGCCGCGCGGCTGGAAAGTTTTACGCAGGCGGCGCAGGGGCTGAATTTGACGCACGGCGCCGTCAGCCGGGCGGTGCGGGCGCTGGAAGAGGAACTGGGCGTGGCGTTGTTTGAGCGCCGCCATCGGCGGGTTCTGCTCACGGCGGCGGGGCGCAAGCTGTTTCAGGCGACGCAGCAGGCATTCGGCATTCTGGATCATACCGCGCTGGAACTGCGCCAGCAGGCGCTCGACGCGCCGCTGGTCTTGTCCTGTGAACCGACCTTGTTGATGCGTTGGCTGATCCCGCGCCTGCCGGCTTTTCAGCAGGCGCACCCGGATATCAACTTACAGCTGGTGGCCGGTGGCGGGCCGTTTTCGTTCCATGACGGCATTACGGCGGCGATCAGGCGCAATGACTTCGATTGGGGAAAGCAGGTGCATAGCCTGGCGCTGTTCAGTGAAAAGGTTGGGCCGGTGTGCCAACCCGAGGCGTTGGCAAGGATGACGATCGCCGAGGGCAGCCTGCGGAGTTTGCGGCCCGGCACTAAACTGCTGCATTCCGCCACCCGGCCGGATGCCTGGCGGCACTGGGCGCAGCAGCAGGGGATGACGTTGGCAGGACATTCGGAGCAGCGCTTTGATCATTTCTATTTCAGCCTGCAGGCGGCGGTCGCCGGTCTTGGCATCGCGATCGGCCCGTGGTTGCAAGTGCGAGACGATCTGGCCGCCGGTTTGTTGAGTGCGCCGTTCGGTTTTACGCCCGACGGCAGCGGCTATTACCTGCTGTCGCCGCAGGCGATCGTGCCGGGCAGCGCGTTGGCCCGGCTGGCCGAGTGGCTAACGCTCACGGCAGACGCCTGAGTTTTTGCGCCAGCCGCTGTTCCTGCCAGCGGCTGAAGACGTTGCGCAGCAGCAGAGTGCGCACCGCCCGCATGACCAGCGCGAGGCTCATGCCGCCGATCGCCCACAGCGACCAGAGATAGTGCGGGTGGGTAAACCAATTAATGGCGAACAACATCACGCCAATCACGGCGAAACGCACCGCCATGCTCAGCAGTTTGCCTTCTGCCGCGACCTGGCTACGAAGGCGCTGTTCGTCAGGCTCCTCCTCCTCCATTGTCTGTTGCGGCTGTGCGTTGAGATCGCGGACCTGCACGCCCAGCGCGGCGGCGATTGCGGTCAAGGTTTCCAGGCTGGCCTGTTCGCCGTTTTCAATCCGCTGTACGGTGCGGGTGCTGAGGCCGGCGATGGTCGCCAGCTGCTCCTGCGACCAGCCTTTTTCCAGACGTAACGGCCTGATGCGGTACTTTTGCATGATGCACTCCCGAGTTCGCTGTCACTGTCATCCAGTGTAGGAGGCGCGGGGTGGCGGCGCCACGACAGCGGCACGACAGCGACACGACATCCGCCGCCGGCGCGGGCTGGCGGGCAGTCAGAAGGCGACGTTGCGAATAAAGCGCAGCGGGAGATCGCCGTGGTTGGCGTAAGCGTATCGTTGATCGCTGTTGAAGGTTTGCGCAGCGCCGGCGCTGAGCGTCAGCGTGCCTTGTTCCAGTTCCAACGTCAGGGTGCCGGCAATCACGTAGATCATTTCACTCCAGCCTTCGGCGTCCGGCGCCGAGTCATAGCGCTCGCCCGGCATCAGCGTCCATTCCCACAGCTCGGCCCGTTGGCGCGCCGGCACGCTGGCGGCGAACAGCGCCTGGCTGCCCGGCTGTGCGCCTTGCCAGGCCAACTCTCCCACCAGGTGGCTGCCGCGCGCTTCCGGCGCCTGAATCAGATCGGTAAAGGAAATCGCCAGGGCGGCGGCAATCTTGTCGAGCACCGCCAGGCTGACGTTGCGATCGCCGGCCTCGATGCCCGCCAGCATGCGGCGGCTGACGCCGGAAAGCTCGGCCAGCGCCATTTGGCTCAGGCCCGCCTGTTGGCGGTAGCCGCGCAGATTGCTGCTCAGGTACTGCAGCACTTTGGGGGGATCGGTTTTCGCGTTATGCGCCGTATTGCTCATCGCCGGACTTTATCTCATACTGGCAGGATCTGTGCATTATATTGCACTCAGCAGGAAGGGCAAGCCGGTGTCAGCAGCAAAAAAATCCTTTATTTCCGCCGTGGTTCCGCAGATCAGGCTGCCGGAAGCGGTGTTGATTTTCATCACTATGATCTGGGGCGGCACCTTTTTGGCGGTGCACCACGCGATGCAAGTCAGCGGGCCGTTCTTTTTTGTCGGCCTGCGTTTCGCCACCGCCACGCTGGCGTTGACGCTGTTTTCGCTGCGCGTGCTGCGCGGCCTGACCCTGTATGAACTGAAGGCGGGCTGCTGATCGGGCTGGCGATCATGTTCGGCTACAGCATGCAAACTGTCGGCCTGCAGACCATCACCAGCAGCCAATCGGCGTTCATCACCGCCATGTACGTGCCGATCGTGCCGCTGTTGCAATGGCTGGTGCTGGGGCGGTTCCCCGGCATCATGTCGTGGATCGGTATTCTGCTGGCCTTTACCGGCCTGATGCTGCTGGCGGCGCCGAGCAGCACCGACATGACGCTGAGCCTCGGCGAAATTCTGACGCTGGCCGGCACGCTGGGCATGGCGGCAGAGATCATCCTCATCGGCGCTTTCGCCGGCAAGGTGAATATCCGCCGGGTGACCATCGTGCAGCTGGCGACCGCCTCGCTGGCCTCATTTTTGATGATGGCGCCGACCGGCGAGTCGCCGCCGCCGTATTCGGATTACCTGCTGTACAGCGCCATAGGGCTGGGGCTGGCCAGCGCGTTGATTCAGCTGACCATGAACTGGGCGCAGCGCAGCGTTTCACCCACGCGCGCTACGGTGATCTACGCCGGTGAACCGGTCTGGGCGGGCATCGTCGGGCGGCTCGCCGGTGAGCGTTTACCGGGCGTGGCGCTATTGGGGGGCGCGTTGATCGTGATTGGGGTGGTGGTCAGCGAGCTGCGCGTGCGGCGCAAGGATAAAGCGGCGGTGGCGACGGAAGCGGATTAGCCCAGAGGCGTAAAAAGAAAGGGGCGGAGAGAGCCGCCCCTTTTTGCATCACGCGGTTTTCTTCTTGCGCAGAAACACGTAAGACAGGCCGAGCACGATGAACCACAGCGGGGTGACGATCAGCGCCTGGCGGGTGTCTTCGCGCAGCGACAGCAGCACCAGCACGAACACGAAGAACGCCATGCACACCCAGCACATCAGTTTGCCGGCAGGCATTTTGTAGATCGATTTCTGGTGCAGCGCCGGGCGTCGTTTACGGTAGACCAGGTACGAGCACAGAATGATGGTCCAGACGAACATGAACAGAATCGCCGATACGGTGGTCACCAGAGTGAAGACCGTCATCACGTTCGGGATCAGGTAAATCAGCACCACGCCGCCCAGCAGGCAGATACAGGAGAAGGTGAGGCCGTTGGCCGGTACCGCGCGCTTGGACAGGTTGGCGAACGATTTCGGCGCGTCGCCTTCCTGCGCCAGCCCGAACAGCATGCGGCTGGTGGAGAACACGCCGCTGTTGGCGGAGGAGGCGGCGGAGGTCAGCACCACGAAGTTGATTACGCTGGCCGCGGCCGGCAGGCCGATCAGCACGAACAGTTCAACGAACGGGCTCTTGTCAGGCACCACGGAGTTCCATGGCGTCACCGACATGATAACGATCAGGGCGAACACGTAGAACATGATGATGCGGATCGGAATCGAGTTGATGGCGCGCGGCAACGACTTCTCCGGATCCTTGGTTTCCGCGGCGGTGGTGCCCACCAGTTCAATGCCGACGAAGGCGAATACCGCGATCTGGAAGCCGGCGAAGAAGCCGCTGATGCCTTTCGGGAACATGCCGCCGTCATTCCACAGATGGGTGAATGAGGCCACGGTGCCGGTCGGCGACTGGAACTGCATGGCGATCATCACCAGCCCGGCGACAATCAGCCCAACGATGGCGACGATTTTAATCATCGCAAACCAAAACTCCATTTCGCCGAACATTTTCACCGTCGCCAGATTAAGGCCGAGCAGCAACAGCACGCACAGCAGTGAAGCGATCCACTGCGACAGCTCGGGGAACCAGAACTGAGCGTAGGCGGTGATCGCCACGACGTCGGCGATGCCGGTGACCACCCAGCAGAACCAGTAGGTCCAGCCGGTGAAGAAACCGGCCCACGGGCCGAGCAGATCCGCGGCGAAATCGCTGAACGATTTGTATTCCAGATTGGACAGCAGCAGCTCGCCCATGGCGCGCATCACGAAGAACAGCATAAAGCCGATGATCATGTACACGAAGATGATCGAGGGGCCGGCCAGGCTGATGGTTTTACCGGAGCCCATAAACAGACCGGTGCCGATGGCGCCGCCGATGGCGATCAGTTGAATATGTCGGTTAGTGAGGTTTCGCCGTAGATGATCTTCTGAAGCGGGCGTCGCGTCAGTCGCTATTTTAGAGTGATCTACCATCTGATGATGTCCTGTTTTACCTGTCATTAGTGAAGTCGTGAGCTCTGAAGTGGCTATTTTTTATACATTTATCCGGTTGATCCGGCTTTAGTAAGGTAGTGCAATAACGCCACCTTTGTGCAACATGTTTACAACATTTATACGCGGGATAAAAGTCGATCACTCTTTACACGGAGGAGGCAAATCGGACGTTCAGGGAGCGGAAGATTACTCTTCAAAAGAGGGGATTAACAGACCTTATGCGGCTTATCTCGTTGATTAAACAAAGGGTTGTAAAATTCACATGAGAAAAAGTAATGAGTGTAAGCGTTTGACAGCGCCGCCGACGAGGAGGACAATTTACCGCGTTGGGTCGTTAGCTCAGTCGGTAGAGCCGTTGACTCTTAATCAATGGGTCACAGGTTCGAACCCTGTACGACCCACCAACCAAATCAGCGTGTTACGCTCAGGCTTTTCTCTGCTTGTTTCCTCATTGCGCCGTTTTAAGCGCGCTTTTTGCAAAAAAATTCGCATTTTTCGACTGATGTTCAGAAAGGTGATCTGGCGCAAACTGCGGTGTCGCACCGCAGTTTATACGGCAAGAGAGGCTGTGCGCTGGCGCAACCTCGGCGGAGGGGAAAGCCATTTGCCCAAGAATCTTTCAGGTCAGGAAACGGGGAATAAATGCGCCGCCGACATCAAGAGCAGCGCCCAGACGGCGGCCGAGAGCGCGGCGGTGGCATAGACGCGCCGCGCCGGCAGTTGCAGCATGCCGGCCATCAGCGGCACGGTGTAACGCATCACCGCCAGAAAACGCGAGGCGAACAGCAGCGGCAGCCCGCGCTTTTGCAAGGCGCTTTGCGCTTTGCGTAGCGGAGCGTGAAAGCGTGCCGGCAGCCGGCGGCCAAGATCTCGGCGGTGCAGCCGTGCGCCGCAGTGGAACGACAAGATTGATCCCAACGCGGCGCCGAGGGCGATGGCCGCCCAAACCGCGCTGAGGGGCAGCGCATGCTTGCCTGCAACGATGCCCATCAGCAGCGTCACCGAGGCGGGCGGCAGGGCGGAAGACACCACGATCATCGATTTTCCCAGCGCGAACAGGAAAATCAGCAGCAGCAACATCTCCGGTTCCGGACTGTATTTGGCGATAATGTGCGTCAATTCATCCATTTAACACCTGCGAGCGAGAGGGCTGAGTGCCAGTGTCCCATCCGCAGGTTCAATAAGGGTTAAATAACGCGCCGCTATCCGGCGATCTCCGCGTCTTGCTTGCTCACGTCGGTGCGCCGGTTTCTGAGCGCCCACAACAGCGTGGCGCACAGCAGCGAAAAGGCGGCCAGCACCAACGGCCCGGCATGCGGGCTGTGAAAACGCTGTTCCGCCTCGGTGCGGATCAGCGGGGCTAAAAAGCTGAATGCGGCGCCAAGCGTAGTGCAAAAACCGATGCCGGCCGCCAGCGCCGGGCCGGTGAGCACCTGCGCGGGAAACGTCCAGAAAATCGGCTGTACCGCCAGGAAACTGACTGCGCAGCAGCTCAGGGCGACGATGGCGAGCAGAGGGCCGGCATAGGAAGACACCACCAACCCCAGCGCCGCCGCGACCATGCACCCGGCGGCGATCGGTAATCTTCTGGCGGTGTTTCTGTCGGCATAGCGCGGCAGGAAATAGACGCCCAGCGCGGAGAATGCCCAGGGAATGGCGGCCACCAGCGAGGCCTTGAAGCCAAGATGGGTGCCCATCAGCGAGGCGACCTGCGACGGCAGGAAAAACATCAGGCCGTAGACGCCAATCTGCAGGGTGCCGTAGATCAACGCCAGATGCCAAACGGTGCCGCTGCTCATCGCCGCTTTGACGCTGCTGGTTTCGGTCTGCTGCTGTTCATCGGCCAATTGTGCCACCAGCACCGTGCGTTCTTCCTCGGTCAGAAAGCGGGCCTGCCGTGGGCTATCGTCGAGATAGAAAAAGGCGAAGACGCCGAGGGCGACGGCCGGCAACCCTTCCAGCACGAACATCCAGAACCAGCCGGGCTTGCCCAACACGCCGTGCATCTCCAGCAATGCCCCCGATAGCGGTGAACCGAGCGTCAGCGCCGCCGGCACGCCGAGCACGAAAATGCCAATGACCGAGGCGCGCACCTTATTGGGAAAATAGATCGACGCCAGCAGCAGGATGCCGGGGTAAAAGCCGGCTTCGGCGATCCCCAGCAGAAACCGCAGGACGATAAATTGCTGTTCATTGGTCACCAGCCCGGTGCAGGCCGACAGCGCCCCCCACAGCGCGGTGGTGGCGCTGAGCCAGCGTTTGGCGCCCCAGCGGTTCATCAGCAGGTTGGCCGGGATGCCGAACAGCGCATAGGCGGCAAAAAATATTCCGGCGCCTAGGGCAAAGGCGGATTGCGACAGCGCGATATCGATGGCCATCGCGTCCTTGGCAAAGCCGACGTTAACCCTGTCGATAAAGGCGATGAAGTACATGGCGAACATCAAGGGCACCAGTCTGCGCCAGGTTTTGCGAATGGCGGCGTTGAGCGCAGGAACGGCATAGGTGGCGTGATTCACTGGCGGTAACCTCTCTTCTGAGAATGACAAGCGTCGGTCATAAGGACCGTCCTGGCGCCGTTGCCCTCAACACGACGGTAACAGCGGACTTTTTTCGCAAACCCCAAAGGTCTAATGGTCAGGCCTTTAGGGGCGAAAAAAACGCCGCGTATTGCGACGGCATATCGGTACAGATATCACCATGGTGAATGGTGTGTTGCCTTTTTGTTAATTGAAAGTTCACACAGGGCCAGGAGGCGTTCAAGCGCTTTGATCGAGATCTGTGTGCGCTATCACCGAATTGGCAACCCGATGACAGACACTGGAGAGTGGCGCTTTCATCTCGCGAGGGAGGGCGATAAGGTGAAGCACGGCACAACAGAACGCAGGAGCGCAACATGCTGAAGGTCATCGCTGAAGATTTTATCCACCCGGAACACATTGACACCGTTATGCCGTGGTATCGCGAGCTGGTGGAGAAAACCCGTCAAGAGCCGCTGTGCATCAGCTATGAACTGTGCATCGACCAGCAGGATCCCGGGCACTTTATTTTTATCGAAAGCTGGCCGGATCGCGCGGCTCTCGAAGTGCATTGCCAGACCGAGCATTTCACCCGGCTGGTGCCGCAGATCAATCAGTATCAGCGCAAGCCTTGCACCTTCCTGTTTATGCAGGCGTTCCCTGAAACAGGCGATAAATAGGCGAAAAAATCCCCGCAGGGGGCGGGGTCAATGGCTTCTCAACACTATCTTGTTGTGATTAAAAAGTAGGCTGATAATGATTTTCATTCTCTAAGAATGCTCTTAAATTAATCAATCTGGTGAATGATTCGCCGTCTGCTTTTCGCTGGCGGTTTTAATGGCGCGCAGCATGCGGCGCCGTATCAACCCGCTCACCAGGCGAATCGCATACCAATAGGGGGTAAACCGCCGCCGGCTGGCGTCGTCGGGGCAGAAGATGCGCGTTTCCGTCACCAGACGACAGCGCCCACCCTCGGAGGGGCTCACGACATAACCCAGCGCCAGTTTGGCGACGCCGGGCTGCGCGAAGGCCAGAAACCCCGCCCCGTCGGCGACCTGCTCCAGGCCGTATTCAGCCTGCCAAAATCGGCCGATCAGGCCATAGACCAACGCGCTTTCATCCTGCTCAAGCAGGCAAAAGTTATGCAGGCCAAACGGCGGCGGGCTGGGTTTATTGCGTGGCATCAGGCGCGCGGGCAATTCGCGTAGCGCTATCATGCTGCGGAAAAAGCGATCGTGCCTGGGATCATAAGCGGCCACGGCCTCCAGGATCCGCGCCTGCGGTGCGGCGATGGCGATGGCATGCCGTTCCGAGAACTGGTATTGCCCAAGGTATTTATTCAGTAGCGTCATGCTTTGCATTCTCCCGCCATTCACTTTGCAGCAGGGCGAAACCGAATTCGTCGCCCCATGCGCCTTTGAAAAACACGTTTTGCCGCCAACAGGCCTCACGGCGAAAGCCCAGCTTACTGAACAACGCGGCGGCGCGAAGATTACGCGCGTCCACCACGGCGGTAATGCGGTGTTTCGCCAGCGGCCCGAACAGCAGGGCGATGACGGCGCTTAGCGCCTCGCGCGCTTGTCCTTGCCGTTGATGAACCGGATCGAAGGTCACGCCCAGTTCAGCCTGACGCCCTTCATCGAAAAAATGGACCGCGACATCGCCCAGCAACGCGCCGTCTTCGCGGCGCTCGACCGCCAGTTGAAACCAGCTGTCGTCACGGTTGAATTCGAGCTGCCGTTGCTGTGCGAAAAAGGCCTGTGCCTCGGCGGCGCTGTAGTCGCTCCAGCTTTGATAGCGCGCCACGTCTGGGTGGCTGCGGTAGGCGGTAAAGTGGGGCAGATCGTCGGCGGTGAACGGGCGCAGGATCAGTCTGGGGGTTTGTAGAGGCGAATGGCGCATTGTTTTTCCTTATCAGCGCATTAGGGCTACCGGCAGTGTAGCCCAGCGCCGACAGGCAGGCTGTGTAAAATGAGCGGTGGAGGACAAACGGGAAATGCCGGTTCAGGCGAACCGGCTGGGGCATTATCGACGGGCGGCAGCCTGACGCAGGCGCTCGACCGGGCCTTGTTGAAAATCGAATGAGGGGGCTTCTTGCCGCGCCAGCCCCTGACGCACGATGGCCTTAACCGCCTGGCTGGCGGCAAGATCTTTTCCGGCGATCTGCTCGGCGATGCGCAACGCTTCTTCCCGGGCCGAACTTGCGCTGATGCGGGAAATGGCGCCGTGTGACAACGCTTCCTGTGCGCCGACGGTTCTGCCGGTCAGCAGCCAGTCGAGCGCGACATAGGGGGAAATACGCGCCGGCAAGCGCGCGCACCCGCCTTGTGCGGCGACTAACCCGAGCCCGGTTTCGGGGAAGCTGAAGCGTGCGTTCTGGCCGGCGACGATCAGATCGCACGCCAGGGCCAGCTCAAATCCGCCCCCGTACGCGATGCCGTCAACGGCGGCGATGATCACCTTGGCGATCTGTGCATGGATCAGCCCGCCAAACCCCTCCGGCGTGACGATGGGCAGTTCACCCTGATGAAAGGCGTTGATATCCATGCCGGCGGAAAATACCGCCGGTTGACCGGCCAGGACGATCGCTCGCACCGAGTCATCGTTATCTGCCTGCCGCAGGTAGGTGCGGATCAGCTCGGCCATCTGCAGGTTGATGGCGTTCTTTTTTTCCGGCCGATTGAGGGTGATGACCGCAACCTGCGCGCCATAACGTTCGTAAAGCACCGGCGGTGATTCACTCATCGCTGGCCTCCCCGCGGAAAAAGATCAGCGTCAGCAGCAGGGCGATGGCGCCGAGCGGCAGCGAAAACAGCGGCAGGTAATAGGCCGGCAGCGCGTAGAGCGCCAGGCCGCCCAGCATGCCGCCCGCCGCGATGCCGGCGTACAGCACCGAGCTGTTGAGCGATACGGTCAGCGCGCCAAAGCGTTTCGATAGCGACAACAGGTGATGCTGGATCGGCACCAGATACATCCAGCCGGTAATACCCCAGACCAGAAAGATGGCCAGTACCCACCAGGGGGAAGTGACATAGAAGGCCAGCAGAAACAGGGACAGCGTCTGGATCGCCACGGAAAACAGCAGCACGAACTTGCTGCCGAGGGCATCGGTTAACGCGCCGGAGGCAAAATTGCCGATCACCGCGCCAATGCCGAATACCAGCAGCGCGAGGGGCAGGATCGCCTGCGGGCCGAACTGGGTGTTTTTCAGCAACACGCTGACGTAGCTATAGACGATGTGTTCCGAGCAAACGGCAAAAAAGGTGATCAGTAGTGTGGTCAGCACCGCCTTTTGTTTCAGCGGGGCGAGCCGCTCTTTCAGCGAATGCTTGCCCGGTGGCGCAATGGCCCGCAGCGCCAGCGACAGGCCCAGCAGCGCAATTGCCCCCAGCAGGGCGATGAACAGGAAAATTTCACGCCAGCCGATCAGTTTGGCGAGAAAGGTGCCGAACGGAATACCGAGCGCAATAGCCAACGTCATGCCCCCATAGACGATGGAAATGGCCAGGCCGCGGCGTTTTTCCGCCACCAGCCCCACCGCGGCGGCGGCGGCCTGCGGCGTGTAACAAGCTGCCCCCAATGCCGCCAGCACTCTGCCGAACGAGATCTGCAGGTAGCTGGTGGCCCAGGCGCAGGCCAGGTTGCCGGCGATGAACAGCACCAGCGCCAACTGCAGGATATGCTTGCGGTTGACATTGCCCAGCAGCCAGGCGGTGAGAGGGGCGAACAGCATATAAGCCAGCGCGAATACCGATATCAACTGCCCCGCTTGCGCGGGGCTGACGGCAAAGGTATCGGAAATGTCGCTGAGCACGCCGGCGACGATAAAGGCGTCGGTGCCGATGGCGAACGTGCCGGTCGCCATCAGACAGAGCGTGATCAGATGGCCGTTATAATCCGCTAACTTCATCCCGCCCTCCGCAGATCGTTCGCCGCCCAGACTCGTCCCAGCGCCGCCAGGAAGGTCTCCACGTCGGCATGGGAGTGCGCCGAGGTCGGCGTCACCCGCAGCCGCTCGCTGCCTGCGGGCACCGTCGGTGCATTGACCGGTTGCACGTAAATATCGTGCTCATCGAGCAGCACTTTACTGATGTGTTTGTTGCGGTGCGGATCGCCGACCAGCAGCGGCAGGATATGGCTGTCTGCCGACACCAGCGGGATACCGGCGGCGCGCAGGCCGGTTTTCAGGTGATCGACGATCGCCAGCAGGTGTTTGCGTTGGGTGTCATGCTCGAGGTTGTATTTAAAACTGGCCAGCGCGGCGGCCACCACCGGCGCCGGCGACGAGGTGCTGAAGACGAATGCCGGGGCCCAACTGCGCACCGCCTCCACCACCGAACGGGGCGCGGCGATATAGCCGCCCGCCGCACCGTAAGATTTGCCGAACCCGCCCTGAATAATGGTGATTTTATCCAGCAGGCCCAGTTGTTCGGCGTAGCCCAGCCCCCGTTCGCCATAGACGCCGGCGGAGTGGATCTCGTCGAGATAGGTCAGCGCCTGATACTGCTCCGCCAGCGCCACGATCTGCGCCAGGGGGGCGAAGTCACCGTCCATGGAATACAGCGACTCGAAAGCGATCAGCTTTGGCCGCGCCGGATCGGCGGCCTGCAGCAGCTCGGCGAGGTGTGCCACATCGTTGTGGCGGAAGATTTTTTTCTCCGCTTTGCTGTAGCGGATACCGTAAATCATTGAGGCGTGATTCAGCTCGTCGGAGAACACGATCAGATCGGGAATGGCGTCGCACAGGGTGGATAAGGTGGCGTCGTTGGCGCCGAAACCGGTGGTGAACAGCAGCGCCGACTCTTTGCCGTAGGCGCTGGCCAGCAGCGTTTCCAGCTCGCTATGGTAGACCGAGGTGCCGGAAATGCTGCGGGCGCCGCAGGTGCCCAGCCCGACCCGATTAACCGCATCGGTGGTGGCCAGCAGCACTTTGGGGTGGTGGCTCATCGCCAGATAGTCGTTCGAGCACCAGACGTTGAGACGGCGCTCACCGTGATGGCCGTGGCTGGTGGCCCAGGGTTTGTCCTGCACGCCGCGTTCAAGGTTGAGGAACTCGCGAAAACGCCCCTGTTTTTTGGTTTCCGCCAGCTTTTCTTCAAGAATGTTCAGTACGCTCATCGTATGTTCCTTGTGTTAAACGGCTTTAAGGTTTAATGACAGCCCCTGACCGACGCCAACGCACATCGTCACCAATGCGTTGTTCGCCTGTTGGTCGCGTAATTCCAGCGCTGCCGACAGCACCAGACGCGCGCCGGACATCCCCAGCGGATGACCGAGTGCGATGGCGCCGCCGTTTGGGTTGACCCGCGCGTCGTTGGCGCCGATACGCCAGTGTTTCAGCGCCGCCAGAACCTGTGAGGCGAACGCTTCGTTAATCTCGATGATGTCGAAGTCGTTCAAGGTGAAGCCGCCGCGCTGCAGCAAGCGCTCGGTGGAGGCGATCGGCCCCAGCCCCATCAGCGCCGGTTCCACGCCGGCGGCCGCGCTGTCGCCGATCTCCGCCAGCGGTTGCCACCCCTGGCGCTTCACGTAGCGACCGGAAGCCAATAGCAGCGCGGCGGCGCCGTCGTTGATGCCGGAAGCGTTGCCTGCCGTGACCGAACCGCCGGCGGAGAACGCCGGTTTCAGCGCCTGTAGCTGTTGCAGCGTGCTGAGCCGGGGAAATTCATCCTGCGCGAATGTGCGGGTCGTTTTACGATCGGCCGGCACGTCCACGGGCGTGATTTCCCGCGCCAGCCGGCCGCTGTCGATCGCCCGGCGGGCCTTCTGTTGCGAGGCCAGCGCGAACAGGTCCTGTTCCTCGCGTGAGATATGTTGCCGTTGGGCTACGTTTTCCGCCGTGATGCCCAGCGGATCGCTGCCGTAGCGCTCCGCCAGTCGCGGGTTAACAAAGCGCCACCCCAGCGTGGTGTCGTACAGCTTCACGCCTTTGTCGAACGGCGTTTCGCCTTTGCTCAGCACATAGGGCGCGCGGCTCATGCTTTCCACACCGCCGGCCAGAATCAGTTCGCTGAGGCCGCTGCGGATTTTCGCCGCGGCGTAGATCACTGCATCCAACCCGGAGGCGCAAAGGCGGTTGAGGGTGATGGCAGGCACCGACGGATCCAACCCGGAAAGCAGCGCCGCCATGCGGGCGACGTTGCGGTTGTCTTCGCCGGACTGGTTGGCGCAGCCCAGGACCACTTCGTCCAGATCTGCTTCCGCCGCCGGATGGCGCTGCAGCAGGCCGCGAATGATCGTCGCCGCCATGTCGTCGGGGCGGGTATGCGCCAGGCTGCCGCCATAGGCGCCGATCGCCGTGCGCGTGCCGTCGATCAGATAAACGCCGTCATCTTTAATGCTCATCATGGATCCTTAAGGCGTGGTCGTCAGCGCCGGTTGCGCGGCGTGCAGAAGGGTGTAATGCGGCGCATAGCGCGCCGCGTGCAGCAGCTGCGCCAGATTGCTCAGCGTCGTCCTGACGTTTCTCTCCCCCAGTTTGCCGAGCCAGTCGAAAATGCCGCCGGCGTAGTTAACGCCCGCGACGGCGGCGACATCGATGTCTTCCCGGCTGCAGACGCCGCTTTCCACCATGATCACCGACTCATTGATCAGGCTGCTGAGGACGCGGGCGACGATAAGCGCCGGAGAGTCCTTGATAAATTCAACCTGCGGGATTGCCGTGTGCAGCAGGCGTAAAAACAGCGCCTTATTGGCCGCAGAAGCGTGGCGGCTGTGCGCTGCCACCAGATACGTGGTGTCGGCGTAGTTCAGGGCGACATCGACCACAAAGGCATCCGCTGCCGTCTGCTCGGCCAGTTGGCTCGCCGTGCGGCCATCGGTGATGCTGACGGTGAAAGCGTCATTGATCTGGACGGCCGCTCCCAGCCCCGGTAATGCCGGCCGTTGTTCCACGCGCAGCTGTGGCCACTGAAGCGCGGCTCGCTGCTGCAACAGGGTAAAAAAAGGGTGCTCGCCGTAAACGCGCAGCGTCTCGACGTCTGCATTGTTGGCGGCCGTCACCGGCGGGGCGGTTTCTTCGGCGGCAAAATAGGAGCGGCCGTTCTTTTTCCCCAACAGACCGGCATCGACCAGTGAACGCTGCAGATGACCAGGGGTATAGCGCGGGTCGTATTGCATGTCCTGCCAGATTTGCCGGCTGACCTGATAGTTAATGTCTTGGCCGATAAAATCGGTCAGCTCGAGCGGCCCCATGCGGAAGCGCCCGCCGGCCTTGAGGGCGCGGTCGATCTGCGCCGAGCGCGCCACATGTTCTTCCAACAGGCGGAACCCTTCCAGGTAGTAGGGGCGGGCCATGCGATTGACGATGAACCCCGGCGTGGCCTGGCAGACGACATCGCGTTTCCCTAACGCCGCCACCAGTTGGCGGCAGCGTTCCGTGGTGGCGTGCGCGGTAAAGTAGGCCGGAATGATTTCAATCAGCTTCATCAGCGGCGCGGGGTTGAAAAAATGTAAACCGATAAAGCGTTCGCTGTGCGTTACCGCCGTTGCCAGCTTGTTGAGCGACAGTGAGGAGGTATTGGTGGCGATCAGCGTGTCGGGCTTGACCACCGCGGCGATGGCCGCCAGCACCTCAAGTTTGGTTTGTTCTTGCTCGGCGATGGTTTCTATTACCAGCTCGCTGTCGGCGATGGCCTCAAACACGGAAGTGAACATCAGATTGGCCAGCACCGCGTCTTTATCCTGCAGCGCGATCTTGCCCTGTTCGACTTTCTTATTCAGGTCTTGCGCGATATATTCGCGAGCTTGATTGAGGGTATTGCCGTTGCGATTATAAAGCATCGTGGGAATGCCTTTTTGCGCGAAAAGATAAGCGATGCCTCTGCCCATCGTTCCCGCGCCGATAATCGCAGCCGATTGAATTGCCGCATTACTTTCTGCCATAGAAAATCCCCGTCACTGTATGCCATGCGAAATTCGCAAATGCTTATTATCTCTTTGGATTTACGGCGGCACTGGGTGCCTGTCTGGAAAGTAATTGGTGGTGTCCTGGCTGTCTAACGGTAGAAATGACAGGTTTACGTGTCGAGGAGAGTATGCTATTCGCGTAGTTTTCCTGTTCGGCGCAATAAAAAGGCTTATTTTAAGGGGAATAGCTGTTTTCGTTATAGCGTTGGTATTTTTTATTATATGAAACGGCTACTGGCGCCGGGCGGCGATATTCTATAGTGAATCTGACCTATCGATAAATCGGCATCGCTATCTGGAGAACCTGCGTTATGGATACCCGCACTCAACGGCTCATGGCGGAGGTGATTGGCAGCCTGGCCGATCGCGAATGCTTTCTGACGCAGCTGGGGCCCTGCGCCGAGGCGTTGGGATTTGATTATTTCTCCTACATCGTGTTTTCCTGTTATCCGGCCAGCAGCCCCAAGATGCTGATCGAAGGGAATATTTCAACGAACTATCTCGAGGATTATCGGCGGCAGCGGGTATATTTGCAGGATCCGGTTATTGAGCGTGCTCACCATTCCACGCTGCAGTTTCAGTGGGACGAAAGCTTTTATCATGAGCGGCCGACGCTTTGGCAGCGTATGGCGCAATTCGGCTTGTGCGCCGGTTGGTCGCAGTCGGTCAAGGATTGCTATGGCAGGTTGGGGATCCTGACGTTTGCCGGTAAAGCGCTACCTGAGCAAACGCCGCAAGCGCGTGCGGCAAATGAAACTTTTTTCCTTTGGCTGGCGCAAACCGCCCATAAAACGCTGCGGGAGGCCTTGATATCGGTGAATGATGACGCGATAAAAGATGTGTTGACGCTGCGCGAAAAAGACATTTTACGCTGGAGCAGCGAAGGGAAAACGGCGGAAGAGATCGCGTTGTTGATGGGGGTGAGCGAGCGCACGATCAATTTCCACATCGGCAACTCGATTAAAAAGCTTTCTGTCGCCAATAAGACCGCCGCTACCGCCAAAGCGGTTTATTTACAGCTAATTTAATCTCGAGTAATAAATAATTAATCGCCTATCCGTTATCGGTGTAATGTTTATATTTTGTTAAATTAAAAACTATCCTTGTCAGTATTTACCCCTCGATCACAAAAGCGTGATAAAGCGATTCACCGCGCCCGTGCGCGGCAGTATTCTGTTGGCACCCGGTTTACATAGAAAGGACGTGATATGTACAAGACTATTTTAGTGCCGATCGATATTGAAGAGGATCTGTTGACCGAGCATGCGCTGAAGCATGTGGAATATTTGGCGAAGATGTCCGGCGCTAAAGTGCATTTCTTCCATGCGCTGCCGGATGCCTCGGCTTTTGTTACTGCCTATTCGTTCGGCCTCAAGGAGTTTGAGAATCAGGCGGAGGTGAAGGCGGTGGATAGACTGAAGAAAATCATGTCGGAAATCGATCTGCCGTTGGATCGCCTCAATTACACCGTCAGCTTCGGTTCTGCACGCGATCAGGTGTTGGAACTGGCGGAAGAGATCGACGCCGATCTGATCATCATCGGTTCGCGTCGCCCGAGCGTGAAAACCTATCTGCTGGGGTCCAATGCCGCCGCTATCGTTCGCCATGCCAATATTTCGGTGATGGTGGTCAGATAATTCATCTTAAACTCACCGTTTTCGGGCACGTTCTGCGGTTACCGACCGGCTGCAGAGCGTGCTTTGCGTTTTATTGCCATCCCAGTCTGAACTGCTACGATTTTAGCTGACGTTTTTATGCCAACCGGGCCACCGGCCTTGCGCATATTTTTCATTTCAGCCAGAAGAGGGGCAGCTATGCCATTAGAAGTCGATGGGATTATCAGAGGCGATCGGGGCAGTGAACCGAGCCGTTGGCAACATGCGTCAACCAAACCGCTTATCACGCTGACCTGGCATCACACCATTCCCTGGAACTGTTTGCGTAATGTCTGGAATGGTTTGGTGGCGGGGCAGCATTGGAACGCGCTGGACGAGTTTATGAACCTGATCGGTGTGCCAAACCGCGCCGCGGTGCTCAAACAGATCCAGAATAAAAACCTGCAGGATCGCGATGGATTACACACTCTGGTGACCTGGCAAGGATGGAATATCGTCGAGGGGCCAGGTAATGAGTATCGCGCGCAGGGGGACGATCCCGGTGAAAACTTCGACGGTTGGTCGGGTAAGGGGATGAGCACTAATCAGCAAGCGACGCTGCAGCAGGTCAACGTGTTGTATCAGGTGATGGCGCCGCTGGGAAGCCGTGCGCTGGACGCCGCCAGACAGGCGCCGCCCATTACTGCGGAAGAAGCAGACGTCTTGCAACGGACGATTAAACAGACCCGCCCAACGTTGCGAGGAAAGGAACCGATCCGGTGGCAAGAAGACATGTGGCATCAGGTGCAGCCGGGTAAAGAGGCGAAACACTTTGCACGCTGGGACACCAAACCGGTGTGGCGCAAGCGCCTGCACAGCGACATGGCTCAGGCTGGATAAGCCTCTCCCCGCGCCGGGTGGCCGGCGCGGGGCATAAATCCAGCGTTAATCGCACAGCGCCACTATTTCGTCGTACAACGCCTTGGGGATTTCCACGCCGTATTGCTCGCTCTGGCGCCGTTGCCGATAACGGCGTTCGCCGGGGATGCGGGCGCCTTGCGCCTGCATATCGGCAAACATCGCCTCCGCTCCGGCGAAATATTTCGCCTTATCCGCACCGAGAAAACGCTCGGGATCCAACGCGATGACCAGCTCACCACCGTAAGGCGACGAACCGGTGCCATCGTCATAGGCCAGCGATTCCTTGCTGGTCATATCGCCGATCAGCGGCCCTGCCAGCAATTCAACCATTGCCGCCAGCGCCGAGCCCTTATGCCCGCCGAAGGTCAGCATCGCGCCCTCCAACACGCTGGCGGCATCGGTGGACGGGTTGCCTGCCTTATCAATGCCCCAGCCTTCAGGCAGCGGGGTGCCGGCGCGGCGGTGTAATTCGATTTCGCCGCGCGCTGCCGCGCTGGTGGCCATGTCGAACAAAAACGGCGGCCGATCCGGACGCGGCCAGCCGAAGGCGATGGGGTTGGTGCCGAAGAGCGGTCGCGAACCGCCGGCCGGCGTCACCCAGGCGTGGCTGGGCGTGCAGGCCAAGGCCACCAACCCCTGCTCGGTCAGCGGTTCGATATCGGCCCACAGCGCGGAGAAATGCACGCAGCGGTTGATCGCCAGCGCGCCGACACCGTTGGTGCGCACTTTCTCGATAAAGGCCGGCAGAGCGGTGCGGTAGGCCAGCAGGGAAAACGCACCGCCGGCGTCGGCGCGCAAGATGGCCGGCGCCTGGTCGAGCAATCTGGGCATCGCATCGGCAGAAACCTTGCCTGCCCGCAGCGATCGCACGCAGCCCAACAGCCGGTACAGCCCGTGAGAAGCGCAGCCGTCGCGTTCGCCCTGGGTGACATTTTGCGCCACCGCCTCGGCATGCGCCTGATTGAAACCGTTGCTGCGCAGCGTACGCAACGCCAGTTGATAAGCCTGTTCCAGCGACAGCACATGCATGGATGTCATTTCGATCTCCTCCCTGGGTTCATTCTTCTTCATCGCCGATAAAATTGGCCTGGGGTAAACAGGTATAGGCGCCCCAGTAGTAAATCGCCAGTGCAATCACCGCCATGGTGAGGGTGTCCCATGGATGAGCAATAGCGCCGATGCCGCCGAAGCTGCTGAGGTAGGAAAGCCCGATCACCAGCGCATAGAAGACGATCAGCCACAGCGAGGACCAAATTTGCTGCCTGAGGCTAACGGCGTGGGTCGGCACCTGATTCTTGAACAGGATGTAGATGAAGAACATCAGGATCTGCAAGCCGAGCAGCCAGGAGACGGTGTCCCAGCCGGACCAGAAGACGATCAGCGCCGAAATGATAAACGACAGCGGGCCGAGCACGCAGAAACCGCGGACCCGGAACGGACGCGGCATATCGGGCGCATTGCGCCGCAGCCCGGCGGCGGTGACCGGGGCGATGGCGTAGCTCAGCACCAGTGCGGCGGACACCACACCGATCAGTTTTTCCCAGGATGGGAACGGCAGCGTCCAGAATACCGAGAGAGCGAAGGTCAGCCACAGCGCCGGGCGAGGAATACCTGACTCGCCATCCACCCGGGTGAACAGTTTGAAGAAGGTGCCGGCGCGCGCCCAACCGTAGATCACGCGGGGCGTGGCGTTCATATAGATATTGCCGGTGCCGCTCGGCGAAACGATCGCGTCGCTGACCACCAGAAACGCCAGCCATCCCATGCCCAGCGTGATGGCGATGTCGCGGAACGGCAGGGAGAACTGTTGGCTGATGCCGGCCCAGCCGCCGCTCAGCATCTCGCTGGGGATGCTGCCGAGAAACGCTATCTGCAGCAGCACATAGATGATGGTGGACAGCACCACCGACAGGATCAGCGCGATGGGAATGGTGCGCTGCGGCCGTTGCACCTCGCTGGCGACCGAAATGATCGGCGTCAGGCCGAGGTAGGCGAAGATGATGCCGCCGGCGGAAATGGCGGCCTCAACGCCGGCGGAACCGAAGGGAGCAAAGCCCTGGCTGTGCAGGTTTTCCGGTTTGAAAAAGCTGAACAACACCACGATCACCAACAGCGGCACCAGAAACTTCAGCACGCTGATCAGGTTATTGGATTTGGCGAAGGTTTTGACGCTGTAATAGTTGAGCGCGAAGAAAAAGCACAGCAGCGCCAGCTGCACCAGCCAGCCGATCGCGGTTGGATCGCCGGAACCCGGCTGACTGAGGAACGGGAACCAGGCGGCGGCGTACTGCCGGGCGGCGACGACTTCGATGGCGATCAGGCTGGAGAAGGCGATCAGCGTGATAAACCCCAGCAGATAGCCCATCAGTTCGCCGTGCGAGAATACCGGATAGCGAATGATGCCGCCGGCGCGCGGCAGGGCGGCGCCCAGCTCGCAGTAAACGATGCCGAGCAGCAGCACCGCCAGGCCGCCGATCAGCCAGGAATAGATGCCGGCCGGGCCGGCGATGGAGGAGACATGGCTGGCGGCGAACAGCCAACCGGAGCCGAAGATGGCGCCCAGACCGATGAACGTCAGGTCGGTGAGCGTAAGCTGCTTCTTGAATTTGCCTTGGGTTGTCATGGTATTACCCTTTTGTTATTGAGTGGCAGGCAGATGCGGCCGGGCTAATTTGGGGCAGGTGAAACCAGGGGGGCTCGGGTGTAAACGCCGTTAACCAGCCGCAGCAGGTTGAGCGGGTTGGCGTCCTGCAGCGCCGGCGGCAACAGCGCCGCAGGGGTGTTTTGCAAACAAACCGGCCGCAGGAAACGCTCGATGGCCAGCGTGCCTACCGAGGTGCCGCGTGCATCGCTGGTGGCCGGGTAAGGGCCGCCGTGCACCATGGCGTCGCACACTTCCACCCCGGTCGGATACCCGTTGAACAGCACCCGACCGGCTTTGCGCGCCAACAGTGTCGTCAGACCGGCGGCCACATCGAGATCGTCGTCGTCCGCCAGCAGCGTGGCGGTCAACTGACCTTGCAATGCCGCCAGCGTCGCATGCAGCTGCGCTTCGTTATCCACCGCCACCAGGATGCTGACCGGGCCGAAGACCTCTTGTTGCAGCAGCGGGTCAGCCTGCAGCAACAGCGCCTCTTCCGCCTGATAAAGCTGCGCCGCCGCCCGAAGCGTGGGCGTTTCGCTTCGGCCTGCGAGACGCCGCATACCTGGATGGGCATCGAGGGCTGCCAGCCCGTGACGGTAGTGCTCCAGCGTGCCAGCATTCAGCATCGGCTGCGGCTCGGCGGCGTTAACCAGGGCGCTCATCGTTTCGGTTAACCGATCGAAGGCGGCGCCGCGCAGCGCGACGATCACGCCGGGCTTGGTGCAGAACTGACCGCAGCCGAGTGTGAAGGAAGAGACCAGTTCCTGCGCAATGCGCTGCCCGCGCCGCGCCAACGCCTTGGGCAGGATCACTACCGGATTGATGCTCGACATTTCTGCGAAGACCGGTATAGGTTGAGGGCGTTGCATCGCCAGATCGAAGAGCGCCCGGCCGCCTTGCAGCGAGCCGGTGAATCCCACTGCCTGAATCGCCGGATGTTGTACCAAATCGGCCCCCACGCGATTGCCGAAGATCATGTTGAAGACGCCGGCGGGCATCCTTGTGTGTTCCCGAGCGCGCTCGATCGCCTGAGCGGTCAGCTCGGCGGTGATCATATGGCCGCTGTGCGCCTTGAACACGACCGGGCAGCCGGCGGCGAGCGCGGCGGCGGTATCACCGCCCGCGGTGGAAAACGCCAGCGGGAAGTTGCTGGCGCCGAAGACCGCCACCGGGCCGAGCGCCGTGCGGTATTGACGCAGATCGGGGCGCGGCAGGGGGGAACGCAGCGGCAGCGCGCAGTCGATGCGCACGCCCTCGACGTCGCCGCGCCGCAGCAGCGTGGCGAACAGCCGCATCTGGCCACTGGTTCTGGCGCGTTCGCCGCTCAACCGCGCAGACGGCAAGGCCGATTCCTGCATGGCGAAGGTGAAGAAAACATCATCCAATGCGTCTAACTCTTCGGCGATGGCGTCGAGAAAGTTCGCGCGTTGTTCTGCACTGAGCTGTGAATAGGGCGCAAAGGCTGCTGCGGCGGCTTCTGCGGCGGCGGCGGTTTCTGCCGCCGTGGCCTGGTGGAAGCGGTAGCCGGTTGGCTGACCGTCGTCGGCGCGCAGGCTACACAGCGACGCTTCCCCTTCGGCGCGGCGTTGGCCGCCGATAAATTGTTGGCCGCTGATGGCGGCGTAGCGATCGTTGGGCATCGGTTCCCCCGGTGGATAAAGCATGACGCCCGGCATGGCCGGGCGATGAAGGCGTCACAGGCCGACGTTCGGCAGCGCAGGGCGGGTGGCCAGCGCTTTATCGATCACGGCGTTGATCTCGGTGAGCGTTTCTCCCTGCAGCGCCAGGCGCGGAGGGCGAGTGACAGCGCTGCCGCGGCCGACCCGCTGTTCGCAGAGTTTGATGCACTGCACCAGATCGGGGCGGGCATCGAGGTGCAGCAGCGGCATAAACCAGCTGTATAGCGCCAACGCTTCCTCATAGCGTTTTTCCTTCGCCAGCCGGAACAGGGTTTCCCCTTCGCGCGGGAAGGCATTGGACATGCCGGAGATCCAGCCTTGTGCGCCGACGGCGATGCTTTCCAGCACCACATCGTCCAATCCGGCGAACAGCACGAAGCGATCGCCGACTTCATTGCGCAGGTCGATAAAGCGGCGGGTATCGCCCGACGAGTCTTTGAAGCACACGATGTTCTCGCAGTCGACCAGCGAGGTCAGAATGTCGGGCGTGACGTCATTTTTGTAAATGGGAGGGTTGTTGTAGACCATTATCGGCAGATCGGTCGCGCCAGCGACGCTGCGGAAGTGCGCGGCGGTTTCGTGCGGTTTGGCGGAGTAGACCAGCGCCGGCATCACCATAATTCCGTCGACGCCGGCCTTTTGCGCTTCACGCGCCATGTTCTGCGCGAAGGCGGTGGTGAACTCGGCGATGCCGGCGATCACCGGCACTTTACCGTCGGCGGCGTCTTTCGCCACCTCGATCACCGCCAGCTTTTCCTGCACTGTCATCGAGGTATTTTCACCGACGGTGCCGCACACCACCAGGCCGGAGACGCCGTCGCGCACCAGGTTTTTGATCACCGTATGGGTGGCGTCGAGATCCAGAGAGAAATCGTTGCGAAATTGGGTCGTCACCGCCGGGAATACGCCGCTCCAGCTTAGGGTTTTATGGCTCATCGTGTTTGTCCTGTCGTCCGAAAGTGTTAATGAAAAGTGAATCTTTGGTAAGGCTCACCGACAGATTGACCGGTATTGCGCAGGGAGGCTTGACGCTTTTCGCCGATTGCCGCGACGAAATTGGCACAATCGCGGCGGAAAGCGGGCGTGAAAAATCGGGCGTCGGTACGCCGTGAGAAGAGAGGGTTAACGGGGTAAATCAGCGCGTTAAGCGGAAAGCGTCAGGCGAAAATCGCGCGGCGTGGAGCCGGTCATCGCTTTGAACTGACGGCTGAAGGCGCTGTGATCGGTATAGCCGCACTGCAGCGCGATGTCCGTGATCGGCAGATCGCCGGCCAGGAGTTCCGTGGCCTTTTCCAGCCGCACTTTGTGGATCATCTGGCGCGGGGTGAGGTGGAAGATACGTTTGCAGTAGCGTTCGATCTGCGCCACCGATAACCCGGTCAGCGCCGTCAGCTCTTCAAGCGCGATCGGTCTGGCGTAGTGGCGGCGGATATGCACGTCGATCGCCGCCAGCCGCTGGTAGGCCGGATGATTGGCTCTGGCCTCCTGCAGATCGTGAGAAATACCCGCCATACCGATGATTTTTCCCTGCGCGTCATACAGCGCCAGCTTTTGCGTCAGGCACCAGCCGGTTTCTCGGCCGTTGTACAGGTGCATTTCCAGCTGATCCTGGATCAACACGCCGTGGCGCAATACCCGCAGATCCTGCTCGGTATAGCCGGATCCGAGCTGAGCGGGAAAAACGTCGGCGGAGGTTTTGCCCAGCAGCGGCGTCACGGTTTTGAAACCGCAGCGCCTGGCCAGCGTCAGGTTAGCCAGCAGGTAGCGAGCCTGGGCGTCTTTGATAAAGAACACCACGTTGGGGATCGCGTTCAGCAACGGCGCGATCAGCGCCAGCGTATTCAGCAGATCGCGCAGGTTGTTCGGGCGCTGCTGCGCCAGCCCGTCGCACAGGCGCGACAGATGTTCGACGGCAAAAACGTCCTCCTGCTCCGGCAGCCCCACAAGCGAAGGCGGCGAGAGAGAAACCGGAGGCGGGTAGTCTGAAGTGGATCGCATAACAGTCCCTTTTCGGTCGTTAGCCGGAAAAACAGGCGAGCCAGGTTGGCGCTTTCGCATCAATATTAACTTTTTTGTAACGAAGCAAGCGCTATTTCCGGCGGGCTGCCAAATATGCGGATTGCCGCATACTTTTGCCGGACGGTGTTTGGTGATTGCTTGAAAACTGCGGCGTTTCTCGCTACGCAAGGGTTTAGCATAAAAATAACGACATGATAAATAAGTCATTATTATGACAACCGTTAAACTCATACCCGCGACGCGTCAGGCCTGACGTTTGTCACTGTGCTGATTTCTTCATTCGCTGCGCCGAAACGCATCAAGCCGTCATGCTCACATTCGTTCAGGCTAATGCCATTGGTAACATCTCATTAACCCAGGAGACGCCGATGGCACTTTCTGCGCATATCACCGCTTTGCGGGCGATCGATTCTCATACCGGCGGAGAGCCGACCCGCCTGATCGTGGAAGGTTTTCCCGATCTCGGCGAGGGTAGCATGGCGGAACGGCGGGCGCGTTTCGCACAACATTATGACGATTGGCGCTGCGCGGTGATGCTCGAACCGCGTGGCAATGACGTGCTGGTGGGGGCGTTGCTGTGCCGCCCCTGCTCGCCACAGGCCACCGCCGGGGTGATCTTCTTTAACAACAGCGGCTATCTGGGCATGTGCGGGCACGGCACTATCGGGCTGATCGCTTCGCTGGCTCATCTGGGGCGCATCCACGCCGGGCGCCATCTGATCGAGACCCCGGTCGGCCCGGTAAGCGCCACGCTGCATGATGACGGCAGCGTCACGGTGGAGAACGTGGCGGCTTATCGCTACCGCCGCCAGGTGCGGCTTGAGGTTGCCGGTCACGGGCCGGTGACGGGTGACATCGCCTGGGGGGGCAACTGGTTCTTCCTGATCGGCGAGTCACCGTTGCCCATCGATAAACACAATCTGGAGGCCTTGACCGCGTTCACCTGGGCGGTGCGGCAAACGTTGGAACAGGCGGGCATCCGCGGTGAAGACGGCGGTGCGATAGACCATATCGAACTGTTCGGTGACGATCCGCAGGCCGACAGCCGCAGCTTCGTGCTGTGCCCCGGCAAAGCCTATGACCGTTCTCCGTGCGGTACCGGCACCAGCGCCAAACTGGCGTGTCTGGCGGCGGACGGCAAACTGCCGCCGGACACGCAGTGGCGGCAGGCCAGCGTGATCGGCAGCGAATTCCAGGCCTATTATCGTTGGAACGGCGATCGCATTGCCCCCTTTATTCGCGGGCAGGCCTATGTGTGCGCCGATAGCCAACTGCTGCTCGACGAACGCGATCCCTTCGTCTGGGGGATACGCTGATGGGCGCCGAGCGGGGAGCCGATGTCATCGTGGTCGGTGCCGGTATCATCGGTGCCGCTTGCGCCTGGCGGCTGGCGCGGGAAGGGTATCGTGTCTCGGTAGTGGACGATCGCCGCGCCGGCGCCACCGCCGCCGGTATGGGGCATCTGGTTTGCATGGACGATAATCCTGCCGAGCTGGCGTTGAGCGCTTATTCGCTGCGGTTGTGGCGCGAAGTGACGGGGCACATGCCGGAAGCCTGCGCCTGGCGTGGCTGCGGTACGCTGTGGTTGGCGGATCAAGCGGATGAAATGGCCATCGCCGAGCAAAAGCGGGCGCGGCTGGCGGAGCAGGGCGTGGCCGCGGAACTGCTGACGGCAGAGCAGCTCGCCGTCATGGAGCCGATGCTGCGGCACGGCCTGGCCGGCGGACTGCGGGTGCCGGGCGACGGCATTCTGTATGCACCGCTCGCGGCTCGCTGGCTGTTGGCCGACCGTGGTGCGGCAATTGACGTGGTGCATGGTGAAGCGACAGCGTTGGAAGAGGAAGCCGTGCGGCTGGCGGACGGCAGGCGTCTGGCCGCGCCGGTGGTGGTCCTGGCCTGCGGCCTTAGGGCCAATAGCCTATTACCGCAGACTTTGCTTCACGCCAAGAAGGGCCAGCTGGCGATCACCGATCGCTACCCGCCGCGGGTGCGGCATCAACTGGTGGAGCTGGGGTATGGCGCCAGCGCGCATGCCAGTAACGGCACGTCGGTGGCTTTCAATGTGCAGGCGCGGCCCACCGGACAATGGCTGATCGGCTCTTCCCGCCAGTTCGACGCCGTCGATTCGGCGTTGGACATGCCGCTGTTGGCGGCAATGCTTACGCGTGCACAGCATTTCTTGCCCGCACTGGCGCAGATGAACATCATTCGCTGCTGGACCGGGTTGCGCGCCGCCTCTGCCGACGGGCTGCCGCTGTTGGGCGTGCATCCGCGGCATTCCTGGCTGTGGCTGGCGCTGGGGCATGAGGGATTGGGCGTCACGACTGCGCTCGGCAGCGCTGCGCTGATTACTGCGCAGATTGGCCGGCAAACGCCGGAGATTGACGATTCCCCGTATTTGGCTGCGCGGGCGTTTGCCGCCGAGGAGTTGCCTGTATGAATGAAAGACAAAATACGATCGCGTTGATCATCGATGGAGAACACCGGCGGGTGCCGGTTGGTCTCAGCGTTGCTGCGGCGCTCAGCCTGTGCGGCGACGATCGTTGTCGGTTATCTGTTTCACACCAACCGCGGGCTCCCTTTTGTGGCATGGGCGTTTGTCAGGAGTGCCGGGTGACCATTAACGGCCTGCGTCGGCTGGCGTGCCAAACGCTGTGCCAAGCCGGCATGCGCATAGAGAGGAACGATGATGAGTAACTTCAATTGTGAGGTGCTGATCGTCGGTGCCGGGCCGGCCGGCATGGCGGCTGCGCTGGCCGCTGCGGAAAGTGGTGGCCAGGTGCGAATGATTGATGATAATCCGCATCCCGGCGGGCAAATCTGGCGCGACGGGATGCAGGTGGCTTTACCTGAAACGGCGAACCGCTATCGGCAGGCGGTGGCGGCGCGGGAAAATATTGCGCTGCAGTCTGGCTGCAAGCTGGTGGCGCAGTGTGGCGCTAACCGATTGGCATATGAAGACGCCGAGGGCTGCGGCGTGATTCGCTATCAAAAGCTGATTTTATGCAATGGCGCGCGTGAACTGTTGTTGCCGTTTCCCGGCTGGACGCTGCCGGGGGTGACCGGCGCCGGTGGTTTACAGGCGCAAATCAAGCAGGGGTTGGCGATCCGTGGCGAGCGAGTGGTGATCGCCGGCAGTGGTCCGCTGCTGTTGGCGGTGGCCGACAGCGTGAAACAGGCCGGCGGAGAGGTGGTCATGTTGGCGGAGCAGGCGCCGCTGTGGCGGTTGGCGGCTTTCGCCGGCGGCCTGTGGCGCTGGCCGGCCAAGCTGCGTCAGGCGTTTTCTTTGATGCCGCATCGTTACCGTGCCGGTAGCCGGGTGCTGGCGGCGTTGGGGCAAGCACGTTTAACCTCGGTGCGTGTCAATAACGGCGGGAGGGAAAGAACGATCGCCTGCGACAGGTTGGCCTGCGGTTTTGGTCTGGTGGCGAACATTGAGCTGGCGATGCTGTTGGGGTGTCGGATAAAGCATGACGCCGTAGCGGTGAATCATTGGCAGCAAACCAGTCAGGTGCAAATTTTTGCTGCCGGGGAGTGTACCGGCATCGGCGGCAGTGAATTGGCGCTCACTGAAGGCGCCATTGCAGGTTATGCCGCCACCGGGCAGCGGGAAAAGGCAGAGCGCCTGGCGGCGCAGCGGCGGCGGTGGCGGCGTTTCGCCACGGCGGCGGCAAGTGCCTTCGCACTCGATGAGCGCTTGAATTCGCTGGCCAATCCGCAAACGTTACTGTGCCGCTGCGAAGACGTTACGTTGGAACAGGTACGCCATCAGCCGGATTGGAACACGGCTAAGATGAACAGCCGCTGTGGTATGGGGGCATGCCAGGGTAAAGTCTGCGCAACGGCGGCGAGGCAGCTTTTGGGCTGGCCTTTGCCGTCGCCGCGTGTGCCTTTAACGCCGGTCAGGACAGAAACGCTGGTTGCGCTGGGGCTGAACCGATGTGATGACGATGGTTGAATGGGTTAGCGGCATCTCGCCCCAGGCAAACGCCGCCACATTACCATTGCGGCCAATAGTAGGTTTTCTCCCGCCAGCCTTTGCCGTACATACAGGCTTCGATGGTGGCGTCTCGGGCGGACTGATTGCGATCGGTCTGCACTGTTTTAATCGACGGCTCCTTGTCGTAGCGGTATCCCGATGGACAGTCTTTCTTATTCTTCTCGCAAGGAATGTATTTGTTTTCGTAGCTGAACTCCACGTCCCGCACCACGTCCGGGGGGAAGCGATCGTATCCGCGGCTGCGGCATTCGGCATATTCGGCATTCCGGGTACTCTCAACCGCGCCAGGCCTTTCCCATTGGGTGCAGGCGGTCAACATCAATAACGGCAAAACAATCAAACAACGGCAATTCTTCATGGTGTCCCTAACTCTTTCTCTATCCTGAGGCTCGCAGCCTAGGAATGTTCCTAACTGACGAGGTAGGAAAGTGTAATAAACTGGCGGAACAATTGGAAATGATAATGGTTATTGTTTAGGTGTGATTGAGGAAGTGTCGCGTTGAGAGAGGATGTGGCGCATTGAGGGCAGTCTGTAAGGATCCGCGACCTCACGGCGAGGGCTGGACGATGTGGCATTGATTTTATTCATTCTCTTTATGCCGCAATGATCTGACCGCAATTGCATCGTTTTAATGAGGGAAATAATATGCAAGCTAAGCATTTTCTTATCGGGTATGACTATTATTTTTATTTAGGATATTTACCCATGCCAAGGATTTAATGCTCGGTATTAATACCTTATTTTTTTATTTCTGTTTTTTTATTGGGGTTTTATTTTCAGGTTTTTTCTGGGGAAGACTTTTTAGTTACAGGGAATTCATTTGCATTTTAAATTTGGATTTTTTAAATTCATTTTAGAGGAAGGATAACCGTACGCGACAGAGTCAAAAAAGGAGTTTATTTTGTCTGGGATAAAGAAAACGCCTGAAAGTCATGACGGTTTACCTTCACCATCAGAGGATTATGATACTTTTAAGCACCTCTCCGATGTTGGCGCCGTGTTGGGATATGGGCGAACCCGCTTTTATCAGTGGTGCCGTGGGCGCGGATTTCTAACCCCGATGAACGTTCCGTCCCATGAAATGATCAGCCTGGGATATATGGTGGCGGTGTTATCAGAGACCGGTCATACCCGGGTTTATGTCACGCAGGATGGTTTCAGTTACGTCAGTGGTGCTTTTGCGGCAGATATCCAACGTGGCATGATCAAGTTTTAAATCTGAAAGAATCGCCTTTATTTCAATGGCTTTAATGCAGAATCTTCTTATCCCTGCAGGTTCGTGAGAGGAGTGGGAAGTTATCCGATTTTTTCGTCTCTGCGGTATGAAGGCTACTGGAGACAGCTATTCTCTTGCTACGATAAGCATTATTTTCTTCAGGAGCCAAGGATGAAGCATTACGCCGCGTTGTTATTTGCCTCTGCACTGCTGACGGGGTGTGCGACTCAAGCCGTACCGCCGCAACAGGCTGAGTTGCCCCCCCCAAGCCGTCTGATGCTCTATCAGAATATCCCGGATACGCCTTACGCTACGGTGGTCGTGGTGCGCGACAGCGGAATGCTGGCGGGCAGCTGCCGCACTGGCGTCTATGTGAATGGGGAGTTTGCCGCTTCACTCGAGGCAAAAGAAAAAGCAGAGTTTCGCGTGCCGCCAGGCAATATTTCGGTCAGTATCGGGCAAGATATGATCGAGAACTCTCTATGTATTTGGCGTGAAACCAGCGGCAGCGTGCCGATGACGCTGCGCGCCGGTGAAAGCCGCTATCTGCGCATCGCCGGCGATCGGCAGCGAGGCTTCGTGTTGCAGGCAGGGCGGCCGTAACAGCCCAGGCAAGGGCGTTAACGCCCTTGCCACCATCCCCACAGCGTAATTAATAGCCACGCCGCCGCAATCCAGCACAATACCGCCGCACCCAGCGCTAACGACAGCCGCAGACTGTTAATCAGGAAATACAGCGAAATCAAATATACCAGGTAGGGCAATACCGCCCACATGCCGAAAATCAGCGTCGTTTTCAGTGCCGCAATTGAACGTTCGCTGCCGACAATGTAATGCGCAATCAGGGCGAAAGTGGGAAAGAGCGGGACTAAACCGGCGATATAATAGTTGCGCGTTTTGGCCAGCAGGCCGATTAGAACCACGACCAGCGCGCCGATCAGCGCTTTGACAAGGATGCCCATAACGGTCTCGGGTGTGGGGGAGAAAGTCAACACACTGCCCGAAAGCACGTGCAAGATCAATGGAGTGTGGCGCAGCGTGGTGAAAAGCAGACCCACAAGAAGTGCGGGTCTGGGGCGCAACGCTTACTGACGGTAAGCGTGCTTGATTTGCTGAATGCTGTTCTTGAAGATTTCTGCCTGAGTCGGATCTTCAATCTGCGCGATGAAACGTTCCATGTTGATGATGACTTTCCCGGCGTCGGCCTGGCCGATCGACTTCAAGATCAGCGTCAGCGTAGCTTTGAGGCAGGCAACCTCGGTCGCCAAGATTTCCGGGTTTGCAGACGTAGTGAAATCAACGTTGCTCATTTTCTCTCCTGATTTTTTGAGGCCGTAGCCTGATACAAGCTGCTTTGGCGCACCGCGCGCGGGCTAAAAAGTAGCCCCGGGCGCGGCGGCGAATTTAACTGGGCGCGGAGTATAGCATAGCATGAGTCTGTCATCTGCACCGGGCTTGCTCAGGTCTCGCGGGTGGGCAACGTTCGCTCGTTGCCTGTCTGAATCATCTACTCTCGGCAAGTTATTTCGAGGTGGTTAACAAGTATTTTTCCGGTACGTTATTGTTGAACAATCGGGGTTATTATAATTACTGAGGGCGGAGGCGCCGATTTTACCGGCGTTTGCCGGGAATAATAGTTTCGACCGAGGGTTGCCGGACCCACGTTGGCCGCGGATTTTGTTACGCCTTTAAATATCAAATGATTACAAACAGCCAACAGCCGTGTTAATATTATTCATGTCGTGATTGCTTACACAGATTTCTCCCTCGCGGCATGATTGTCGCGCTATCCTGTGTCAGACGCAGCGCGACGAAATTATTTTCGTCGCCCGATCTTTTCCGACGTGACGATTTATCGGCGGCATAGACGGCTAAAATTGAAAAATCAGCTCTGCTCCGCAAAGTTATTCGGAAGTATGTATTAATCTGTGTTCATTCTTGTCTGAAAAACAAGTAATATCTCTGGCGAAAACAGAGGCCGATTGCGTTACTCCCTTTTTTTGGAGATTTTTCCTTGATTAGCGTTCTTCTTGTTGATGACCACGAACTGGTGCGCGCAGGGATACGACGCATTCTTGAAGATATCAAAGGTATAAAAGTTGTCGGTGAGGCTCAGTGCGGTGAAGACGCCGTAAAATGGTGCCGCGGCAACGCTGTCGATATCGTGCTGATGGACATGAATATGCCGGGCATTGGCGGGCTGGAAGCCACGCGCAAGATTGTGCGTTATGCACCCGACGTCAAAGTCATCATGTTGACCATCCATACTGAAAACCCTTTGCCCGCGAAGGTGATGCAGGCGGGTGCCGCCGGTTACCTGAGCAAGGGCGCCGCGCCGCAGGAAGTGATTAACGCCTTGCGTTCCGTGCATGCCGGGCAGCGCTATATCGCGTCTGATATCGCACAGCAGATGGCCCTGAGTCAGTTGGAACCGCAGGCTGAAACGCCGTTCAGCTGCTTGTCTGAACGCGAGTTACAGATCATGTTGATGATCACCAAAGGCAAAAAAGTGAATGAGATCTCGGAACAACTGAGTCTCAGCCCGAAAACGGTGAACAGCTACCGTTACCGCATGTTCAGCAAACTGAATATCAGCGGCGACGTCGAATTGACTCACCTGGCCATCCGACATGGATTGTTCAATGCGGAGACGTTGTTAAGCAGTGAATGACCGTTTTGATGCCAAAGCCTTCCTGAGTACCGTCACCAGCCAGCCCGGCGTCTACCGTATGTATGACGCCACGGGTACGGTGATCTACGTCGGTAAAGCCAAAGACCTGAAAAAGCGTCTCGCCAGCTATTTTCGGCAGCAGGTCAGCAGCCGTAAAACCGAGACGCTGGTTAAAAATATCGCGCAAATAGACGTAACGGTTACCCACACCGAGACAGAAGCGCTGCTGTTGGAACATAACTACATTAAATTGTACCAACCGCGATATAATGTTCTTTTGCGAGACGATAAATCTTACCCGCTGATTTTTCTCAGTGCGGATACCCATCCCCGTTTGGCTGTGCATCGCGGCGCCAAACACGCCAAAGGCGAATATTTCGGGCCTTTCCCCAACTCTTACGCCGTGCGCGAGACGCTGGCGCTGCTGCAGAAGCTGTTCCCAATCCGCCAGTGCGAAAACAGCGTGTATCGCAACCGTTCGCGTCCGTGCCTGCAGTATCAGATCGGCCGCTGTCTGGGGCCTTGTGTTGCCGGGCTGGTGAGCGAAGAAGAGTACCGGCAGCAGGTGGACTACGTGCGGCTGTTTCTTTCTGGCAAAGATCAGCAGGTATTGCACCAGCTGATTGAGCGTATGGAAGAAGCCAGCAAACTGCTTAATTTCGAAGAAGCGGCGCGCATTCGCGATCAAATTCAGGCTGTGCGCCGCGTTACCGAACGGCAGTTCGTGTCGGGCGACAGCGACGATCTGGACGTGATCGGCGTGGCGTTCGATGCCGGTATGGCGTGCCTGCACGTGCTGTTCATCCGTCAGGGCAAGGTGCTGGGCAGCCGCAGCTATTTCCCTAAAGTGCCGGGCGGCACGGATATGGGTGAGGTGGTGCAGACCTTTGTCGGCCAGTTCTATCTGCAAGGCAGCCAGGCGCGTACGCTGCCCGGCGAGATCCTGCTGGATTTCAGCCTGCCGGAAAAAGACCTGCTTGCGGAATCGCTCTCCGAGTTGGCGGGGCGCAAGATCCAAATTCAAAGCAAACCGCGCGGCGATCGCGCCCGTTATCTGAAACTGGCGCGCACCAACGCGGCAACGGCGTTGACCACCAGGCTGTCGCAACAGTCGACGATCCATCAGCGGCTGGCGGAATTGGCCAAAGTGCTGAACCTGACGGAAATCAACCGTATGGAGTGCTTCGATATCAGCCATACCATGGGTGAGCAGACAGTGGCTTCGTGCGTGGTGTTCGACGGAAACGGCCCCGTGCGAGCGGAGTATCGGCGTTACAATATCAGCGGCATTACTCCTGGCGATGACTACGCGGCGATGACGCAGGTGCTGAAGCGCCGTTACGGCAAGGCGCTGGAAGAGAAAAAGATCCCGGATGTCATCTTCATCGACGGCGGTAAAGGGCAGCTCGGCATGGCGATCGACGTATTCAAATCGCTGAATGTTACCTGGGACAAGAATAAGCCGCTGTTGATCGGCATCGCCAAAGGCGCCGACCGCAAGGCAGGGTTAGAAACGTTGTTCTTCGTGCCGGAAGGTGAAGGGATTTCTCTGCCGCCGGATTCGCCGGCGCTGCATGTGATCCAACACATCCGCGACGATTCGCACAATCATGCCATTACCGGTCACCGGCAGAGAAGGGCGAAAGTCAGGAATACCAGCGCATTGGAGCTGATTGAAGGCGTAGGGCCGAAACGGCGCCAGGTGCTGTTGAAGTATATGGGCGGACTGCAACCTTTGTTGAACGCCAGCGTGGAGGAAATTGCAAAAGTGCCGGGTATTTCACAAGCATTGGCAGAAAAGATCTACAATGCATTGAAACACTGAGGGCAATGTAGCAACATACTCTTAATTTCCACTCTAGCCAGATAGTTACCGTAGCATTATGCAATTGAATATACCGACTTGGCTTACCCTGTTTCGCGTAGTTCTGATCCCATTCTTTGTGCTGGCGTTTTATCTGCCGTTCAACTGGGCTCCGATGGTTTGCGCCGTTATCTTTGTGTTTGCCGCCGTCACCGACTGGTTTGACGGCTTCCTGGCACGTCGCTGGAAACAAACGACGCGCTTCGGGGCGTTTTTGGATCCGGTCGCGGACAAAGTGATGGTGGCGGTGGCGCTGGTGCTGGTGGCGGAGCACTACCACAGCTGGTGGATCACGCTGCCGGCGGCCACCATGATCGCCCGTGAAATCATCATTTCGTCGCTGCGCGAGTGGATGGCGGAAATTGGCAAACGCAGCAGCGTGGCGGTGTCCTGGATCGGCAAAGTGAAAACCATGGCGCAGATGATGTCGCTGGTGGGCTTGCTGTGGCGGCCGGATCGTTCCGTAGAGTATGTGGCGATTGGCTTGTTGTATATCGCGGCGGTGCTGACTTTCTGGTCGATGTTCCAATATTTGAACGCGGCACGCAACGATTTGCTGGAACCGTGATCGATACGCTGCAAAAAGCGGCAAACGATCGTGGTGTGCCAACAATTTTATTGACTCATCACGTCAGGTAAGTAGAATGCATCGCATCAGACGACAACGATGAATTGCCGAAAGATAGCAAAGAAATCAGTCAGTTCTGGTAATGCGGGAATAGCTCAGTTGGTAGAGCGCAACCTTGCCAAGGTTGAGGTCGCGAGTTCGAGCCTCGTTTCCCGCTCCAAACATTAGCCTGTTGAATCCCCGTGATTCGGCAGGTAAGAAAAAGGGGCTTCGGCCCCTTTTTCGTTTTCTATTCCTTTGCCGTCCGGCGAAATTTTTCTTCATCTTCCTGCATCGACTATTGTCCCTATATCTCCTGCCATTTTCATACCGCAGGATGCCTCCTGAAAACAGGCACATTTGATTGGACATCGTGTCGATGCTCTGTGGGGTATTGATGCCGACCCATAGTGCGGCGTACAACCCGATGTGAGTCTCCAGCTCTGCAGTTGCGTTGGTCGTTCAGGGCGGCGGCATCGAAGATTGCGCGATGTCCCCATGATGATGCTTTGCCCGGTACCCCATCATCATAAGCAAATGAAAAGCCGGGGAGGGCACGGGTAAGCGATTCCTGTCGAGAAAAAAGATCCGATTTGCCCGTGAATCCCTGAGCCAATGCATATAAAATCAACATTCCGCTTGCCTTTCCGTTGGCATTGTGAACAGTGCGCCCACAAAATAAGCAGTTGAAAGCGTTAGAGAACTTTTTGCTATTTCGGGGGGTTGCCAAGGTGGGGGGTTTAGTCCATAATGCAGTCCATCGATTCGGCGGTAACGAAATAAATTACTTAAGAATCAGATGATTAAGATAAGCGATTTCAACATCGCGATTGAAAAGAACAAAACGAAGTGGGTGAGTCACCGGCTTTGGCCTGAAAAGGCAAACAGAATAAAGGCGCGTTAACAAAGCGGTTATGTAGCGGATTGCAAATCCGTCCAGTCCGGTTCGACTCCGGAACGCGCCTCCAACTTTCCCGAGCCCGGGTGGTGAAATCGGTAGACACAAGGGATTTAAAATCCCTCGGCTTATGGCTGTGCGGGTTCAAGTCCCGCCCCGGGTACCAGGGAATAAAAATACCGAATAATCAAAGCAATAAGTAGTAATGTCGTAGACCGCCGAGAGGCGGTTTTTTTGTTTTTGTAATTCGCATTCCCCCCGCATTCCTTCCTGTCTTGGCATGCCTTATACCCATGGATTGTCATCCTGTTTGCAGGGAGCCCCGCAGGGCTCCGAAGTACAACTCATAAGAAACCGAACGCCGCAGCGAGGATCCAGCCGAAGACGCAGGAGACGCTGACGCCGATCAGGCCTGGCAGAATAAAGCTGTGGTTGATCACGAAGCGGCCGATGCGGGTGGTGCCGGAGCGATCGAACTGGATTGCCGCCAGATCGCTGGGGTAGGTTGGCAGAATGTAATAGCCGTAACAGGCCGGCGCCGAAGCGACGATATAGGCGGGGTTAACCCCGATCGCCAGCGCCACCGGCACCAGCGCCGCCAGTGCGGCGGCCTGCGAGTTGACGAATTTCGACACCAGCAGCAGGATCAGCGCATAGGCCCAAGGGTACTCTTTCACCAACACACCCAGTGTGGCCTCGATCTGCGCCAGGTGCGCGCCGAACATGGTTTCCGCCATCCAGGCGACGCCATACACCGCCACGATGGCGATCATGCCGGAACGGAACACCTCGTTTTTAGAGATAGACGCCGGGTTGGTGCGGGTAATGATAACGATCAACGCCCCGGCCATCAGCATGCACATCTGGATCACCAGAACCATGGAGAGCGGCTTGCCGCCGAAGCTGGGCCGCAGGCCGGAAAAGGCCCCCAGCACCGCCACCAGGGCGATGGTGGCGAGGAAAATCCACATGGCGATCCAGTTGCTGCGCGGCAATACCCGATCCAGCAGGGTAGCGGCGTCGCCGTAGACATAGCGATGGTTCTCCGGCACCGAGATGAACTTCTGGAACTCCGGGTCTTTGTCCAGGTCTTTGCCGCGGAACCAGCTGAAGATGCCGATCGCCAGAATGCCGCACAGCGTCGAAGGGATGGTGATAGACAGCAGATCGAGGAATTCCAGATGGCGGCCATTGAAGGTGTAGCTGCTGAGCATTGCCACCAGTGACACCACCGCCACCGAGACCGGGCTGGCGATAATGCCCATCTGCGCGCCGATCGAACTGGCCGCCATCGGCCGTTCCGGGCGGATATTATTTTTGATCGCCACGTCATAGATGATCGGCAAGATGGTGTACACCACATGGCCGGTGCCGCACAGGATAGTGAGAATACAGGTGACGAAGGGGGCGATGATCGAGACATAACGCGGGTTGCGCCGCAGCATCCGCTCGGCGATCTGCAGCATGACGTCCAACCCGCCTGAGGCCTGCAGGGTGGCGGAGGCCGCCACCACCGCGATGATCACCAGCATCACGTCTACCGGCGGTTTGCCGGGCTGCAGGTGAAAGCCAAACACCAGGATCATCAAACCGATACCGCCCAGTAACCCCAGCGCAATGCCGCCCTTACGCGCCCCATACAGCAGGCATGCCAATATAACCGCTAATTGCAGAAAGAAATCCATGATAGATACGCCTTAATAATGTTGAACTTAACTGCGTTCAGTTTCCGGCGGTGTTTACAGTAGAAAGTTGTTTTAAATCTAAAGGCGCTAAAAAATTGTGGTTATTAGCTCTAAAGAGTGATGACGGTCACGTTCAGAGAATCTGAAGAGCAGGCGGCTGACGACATCAGCACGAAAAAGCAAGTTAAGAGGTCAGACCTCTCCTATATAACCGGTTTACCACCAGAGGAGAGAGCAATGGATCCGACAAAAATGACCGGGCTGGCGTTATTACAGGCTGCGATGGCTGGCAAGATCCCACCGGCCTCGATCGCTGAAACCGTGCCCATGAAACCGGTCGCGGTGGAAGAGGGGTATATTCGCATCGCGGCGCGGGCCGACGGGCGCCATCTGAATCCACTGGGGGGCGTACATGGCGGTTTCGCCGCCACGGTTTTGGACTCGGTGACCGGTTGCGCGGTGCACAGTACGCTGGGCGCGGGGATTGGCTATGGCACCGTCGATCTGCAGGTTAAAATGTTGCGCCCTGTGCCGAAAGAAACTGATCTGATCGCCGAGGGGCGTCTGGTCTATGCGGCGAAGAACGTCGCATTCGCTGAAGGCACGCTAAAAACGGCGGAAGGGAAGCTGCTGGCTTCGGCAACCGCCACTTGTTTTATTATTCGCCCCACCGAACAAGCACCGCAATAACCTGCTTTTTATCGGGCTTCGGGCTATCAACCCGGAGCCGGATGCACTTATCTTCGGCTGCATGCCTTGCTGCGCTACGATGGCAGGCGCGATACGCCATTGTGGTCTAGTATTCTTGGGTGAAAATTTATCGGGGTGATTATGCAGCCGTATAAAGAGGTTGAGTTTGATCATGAGCTTTGTCTGGCGATCGGCAAAGCCGTATTAGACGTGGTGGCGCAGGGGGAAGAAACCAGCGCTCCGGCGGTGATGAGCGCGATTGAGCGGTCGGTGGAGCAGGGGCTGGATGACGACGAAACCGCCATCGCCGACGACGCCCTGGATGTGATGGCTCGTCTCATCCACGGTTTCAGATTCATTAATCTCGCGGGTGAAGAGGATACTCCCCATGCATTGGTTGAATTTCAAGCGCTACAAGAGTGACGTTGCCAAACAGGCCGTGCCGCCGCATTTGAATGCGGCTGAGTTTGCGCGGCATTACGCCGACAAGCCGCAAGCCGATACGGAAGAGTACCTTTCGTTGAGCGGGGAGATGTGCTGGGATGCGGTGGTGCTTTGCGCCCACCGTTCAGGCGCGCTCAGCAAGGCGAAATACAAGCAGCTGTGGCTGACGGTGTTCGATAAGCAATATAAACATTTCGTCAGCCCTGATGATACCGAGATCCGCACCATGGCGGATATGCTGCGCGCGCCGCAGGGATGTTTTATCGGTATATTTTCCATGCGCGACGCGGCGGCGCCCCGATTGCTGCATGCCATGATCGGCACCGGTGCGGGATTTGCCGCGGGCAATAAAAATCTTTGCATCGGCGTGGGCGGCGCGGTCGGTTGGGAAAATCTCAATCTGGCGCGCGATCTGCGCTGGCAGCCGGAAGGCGGTTTTTTACGCCAGGGCGACAACGAAGTGCTGCGCATTTTTTATCGGCCTTTCCCCGCCTGAACCACCGGCCGCAGGCTTTTTAGGATAAAAGACCGCCGCCCGGCGGTTTTTTGTTGCTTACTTAAACCCGCCGTTGCGTATGAACTCGAGACCGGCGGTGGTGATCCGCGTTTGGTGCGGATCGATATCATAGTTGTTCTCGTCGATGTCGCTCATCACATAGGCTTGTATCAGCCCCTTGGTTTTAAGATAGGCGAAGGGATCGGCGAAGGCGTGCGGGCTGGTGGCGTCCTGCTTCCACAGTTCGTAGGTTTTTTCATCCAGCGTGCCGGGGTGATTGGCGGCCAGGTGGGTCAGGATCTGATTGTAGAACTCATAGTCGGTCATGATGCGGTCCTCTTTATCGCGAGCGACAGTCTCGGAAAATGGCGTAACGTCTATCAATCATAGCCGAAGTTTCCCACCGCCTGCGGCGTCGTCGGGTTAGCCGCGTTGGCTTTCAATCCAGTGAAACAGACGTGAAATGCTGAAGGTGATATCGCCAATGTTGAAAAGCGCGCCGAGCCACAGGGTCAGCATCACCAGGATGCCGATAATGATGGGAAGGTCCATTTTGCTCATGATCATGTTCTTCATCAATAAAGAGTGTGCGGCAAAGCGTACCACCAATCCTGATTGTCATAAAAATGCGCTGCGCATTATTTCTTTTGAAATCAAAGTAAAAAAGCCACCCAAACGGGTGGCTTTCAGCGGTGATCAGTCCAGCTTGGGGTGCTGGTCTATCAGGATCTGCTTTTTCTTTTCCAGCTCGGCGATCTGCGCGTTGATGTCCTCGACTTTCTGTTCGATGTTGTCGTAGGTCTCCTGCAGCAGTTCTTTCGCTTCGGTACGGTCAGAAGCGGCCGGTGTCGCGCCGCGCAGCGGCTTGTTGGCGGTCTCTTTCATGTACAGACCGGTGATAAGACCGATCACCGCCACAACCATCAGGTAGTAGGCCGGCATGTACAGGTTGCCGGTCGCTTCGACCAGCCAGGCAGCGACGGTCGGTGTTGCACCGGCGATCAGTACCGAAATGTTGAACGAAATCGCCAGCGCGCTGTAGCGGATGTGCGTCGGGAACATTGCCGGCAGAATCGAGGCCATCACCCCGGTGAAGGAGTTGAGCAGGACCGCCAGCACCAGCAGACCGACGAAGATCAGGCCGATGACGTTGCTGTTGATCAAAATGAAGCACGGGATCGCCAGCGCCAACAGGCCGATGCTGCCGCCGATGATGAACGGCTTACGACCGATACGGTCGCTGGTCAGGCCGATCACCGGCTGCACGAACAGCATGCCGATCATGATGGCGATGATGATCAGAACGCCGTGATCCTCCGAGTAGTGCAGGTTATGCGACAGGTAACTCGGCATGTAGGTCAACAGCATGTAATAGGTCACGTTGGTGGAAATCACGATACCGACGCACACCAGCAAACTTTTCCAGTGTTTGGCCGCGATCTCTTTGAACGAGGTTTTCGGCGGATTTTCGATGGCGTTGCGATCCTCTTTCTCCATCTTATCCACGTGCTGCTGGAACGCCGGGGTTTCTTCCAGCGCATGGCGCAGATAGAGACCGATCAGGCCCAGCGGCGCGGCGATGAAGAACGGAATGCGCCAGCCCCAGTCGAGGAAGTTGGCTTCGCCGACGATGCTGGAGATCAGCACCACTACGCCTGCGCCCATCACAAAGCCGGCGATGGAGCCGAAATCCAGCCAGCTCCCCATAAACCCGCGTTTGCGGTCCGGCGAGTACTCGGCGACGAAGATCGCCGCGCCGGAATATTCACCGCCGACGGAGAAGCCCTGCGCCAGTTTGGCCAGCAGCAGCAGGATCGGGGCCCAGATGCCGATCGACGCATAGGATGGGATCAGGCCGATACAGAAGGTGCTGACCGCCATGATGATAATGGTGACCGAGAGAACTTTTTGCCGGCCGAACTTGTCGCCCATAGCGCCGAAGAACAGGCCGCCGAGCGGACGCACCAGGAAGGGCACGGAGAAGGTCGCCAGCGCGGCGATCATTTGCACGCCGGGAGAGGCGCCGGGGAAGAAGACCTGGCCAAGCGCATAGGCGACAAAGCCGTATACGCCGAAGTCGAACCACTCCATCGCGTTGCCCAGGGCCGCCGCGGTGATCGCCTTCTTGAGTTTGCTGTCATCGATGATGGTGATGTCGTTAATGTGCATCGGTTTATGTCGTTTTTTTCTTAACTTCATATAATCATCCCTTAATGAATTATTCGTTGTTCGTGAAAGCGTCATCTCCGTTCACTGTTGTTTTCGAGTTATCAAATCGGCTAATCGAATCGCGATTCAAAACGATTCATTATCCACATTTAAGTTGGGATGTGGATCACAAAATATCGTCGTTTATGCCAAGGTTATGTCATTTAGGTGACTAATTATTTTGCATCTATAGCTTAACGTTATATCTTGCGGCGATCAAATCCAGCAGTTTAACTTAAGTATTTGCACCGATTTGGTGCGAGAATAGTCTAATAATTGTGCTATTTGACGGTTTTTCGTCTGATTGACGATGTTTCAAGTATAGAGAGTACGGGAGATAAAACAGGAAAAATTGATGTGTTCGCCGCTAAAAAAACGCCTGACCAACTGGCCAGGCAGTTTGGATTAGGGCGCCGACGAACCGCCGAACTCCAGATAGATTTTCGCCAGGTTCTGGTACTGCGCGAAGCGGTTTTCGTCTACCGCCAGTTCCGCCTGACGGCGTTGCTCCTGAGCGTTTAGCCAGTCGGTAATGGTGACGGCGCCCTGCCGGTAGCGCACCTCGTTCAGCCGCTCCGATTTGCGCGCCAGCGCCAATGAAGCGCGCAACTGCGTCTCCTGCGCCAGCAGCTGCGTACGCAATGACAGGGCGTTGTTCACATCGCCCATCGCCTTGTACAGCGCCTGTTTGAACGCCAGCACCTGCTGTTCATAGTCGTTGCGGGCGATCTTGATCTCCACGCCCATTTGCCGCCACTGCAGGAACGGCAGCGTCAGGCCGGCGCCGAGGCTGCCCGTCGGGTTGCGCAGGAATTCCAGCAGCGCGCTGCTGCTGGCGCCCAGCGAGCCGGTCAGGCTGAACGCGGGATAGTATTGCAGCCGTTTCTCGTCGACGTTGGCCAGGGCGGCGCGCAACCGCAGCTCTTTAGCGCTGAGATCCGGGCGGCGGCTCAAGACGCTGGCGGGAATGCCGGTGTTGATCTGCGGCATCGCCGCCGTCGGCAGGCGTGCGGGCGCGATAGTGGCCTGGCCCGAAGGCGCACCCAGCAGCACCGCCTGTTCGTTCTGCGCCTGTTGGCGTTCGTGCTGCAACGCCAGCAGTCGGCTTTCCTGCGTCAGCAAGCTTTGCTCCGCGTTCACCACGTCCAGCGCCGAGATGCTGCCGGCCTGATAACGGGCGTTGGCCAGCCGTAGCGTCGTTTTGGCATAGGCGATGCTCGCCCGGCTGACGTCGATCTGCTGATTGAGGAAGCCGATGCGCCAGTAATTCGTGGCGGCGTCGGCCAGCAGCGTCAGGCGCGCCGTTTGCAGATCCTGCTCGGAAGCCTGGCTGGCCCACTCGGCGGCATCGCGCTGGCGCGCCAGTTTACCCCACAGATCGACTTCATAGCTCGTAGAGAGCGTCGCGCCGCTGGTTTTATTCCAGGCGGAGGATGCCGACAGCGGGCGATTGATGCCGCTGTTCAACGAGGCGCTGACGTCAGGCGCGGTGCTGATGCCGACGCGTTCCGCCTCGAGCCGCGCGCGGTAGACGCGCAGCACGGCGGTGGCCAGATCGTTGTTGCTGGCCATCACCTGTTGCAGCCAGCGCTCGAGTTCAGGATCGTGGAAATCACGCCAGTCGAACGGCGTCGGCGTGGCGTTTTCAGCGGTGTGCTGCCACCCTGCAGGATAGTTGATCTGCGGCGCCCGGTAGTCGCTTTTCAGGGCGTTGCCGCAGCCGGTGGTGAGCAGGGCGGCGAGGCTTAACGCCAGGGGAGAGATAATTTTCATGGGTTACTCGCTGGCCAATGAAACGACCGGATCCATCCTTGCCGCTTTACGGGCGGGGAGATAACCGAAGATCATGCCGATTAAGGTTGAACAGAAAAACGCCGTCGCGGCGGCTTGCCAGGAATAGATGGCGGTGAACATGCCGCCCGCCAGCGTGGTGAACAGCGAACCGGCGGCGAACGACAGCGCGATGCCCAAAATGCCGCCGATCAGACAGACCAGCACCGCCTCGATCATGAACTGTTGCATGATATCGCCGCGCCGCGCGCCGACCGCCATGCGCACGCCGATCTCGTGGGTGCGCTCGGTTACCGAGACCAGCATGATGTTCATCACGCCCAGGCTGCCGATCACCAGCGAGATCGAGGCCACCATCAGGATCAGCAGGCTGAGCGTCATCGAGGTGCGCTCGATCGATTTACGGAACTGATCGCGGTTGAACGTCATGAAATCCTTGACGCCATGGCGTTAGGTCAGCAACTGCGTGATGGCGCTGACGGCGGCTTCGCTGGCGACGTCGTCCTTCAGGCGCACGGTGATGCCGCCGAGCGTGGTCTTGCCGACCATACGGTACATCACCGTGCTGTAGGGCATCCAGACGCTGATGCGGTTAGGCGCATAGTTGCGTTCGCTTTTGGCGACGCCGACCACCCGCGCCGGCACCGAGCCGAGAAACACGATCTGGCCGAGCGGCTCGACGCCAAAATCGCCGAACAGCGCCTGGCGCGCGTTGTCGTCGATGATCACTTCCTGCAGCGCGTTGCGATCGTCGCGGAAGGTGGCGCCTTGCACCAGCGTGATGCCGTTGACGCGGAAATAGTCGCGCCCGACGCCGGTGATCGAGGCGGTGGCGGATTTGCTGCGAAAACGGATGCTGTCGGACGCGCTGACCTCCGGGCTGACGCTGTCGACGAAGCTTTGTTGCGCCAGGGCGTCGGCGTCGGCCGGCACCAGGGTGCGGATGCTGTCGATGGCGTCGTCGAAGAAGTCGCGCCCCGGATAGATGCTCACCACGTTGGTGCCGAGCCCCTTGATATTCTCCAGCGTGCGCTGCTTGGCGCCTTCGCCCAGCGCCACCACCGTAACCACGGCGGCGATGCCGAAGATAATGCCGGTCATGGTCAGCGCGGTGCGCAGGCGATGGGCGTTCATCGCTTTTAGCGCCATGTGCAGCGATTCGCGGGTGCGGTCAATCAGGCTTTGCCAGCCGCTTTGCCGACTGCGGTTCGGCGGCGGCAGCGCGGCGGCGGGCGCCGATTGGCGGCCGCTGTCAGCGATGATCTCGCCGTCTCGCAGCTCGATGACGCGGTGCGCATGCTGCGCCACGTTCATATCGTGGGTCACGATAACCACGGTGTGGCCGCGCTGATTCAGCTCGCTCAGGATCGCCAGCACTTCCTGGCCGGATTGGGTGTCCAGCGCGCCGGTCGGTTCGTCCGCCAGGATAATTTCGCCGCCGTTGATCAGCGAGCGGGCGATGCTGACGCGCTGCTGCTGGCCGCCGGAAAGCTGGCCGGGCTTGTGGTCTTCGCGACCCTCCAGGCCTAACCGCGCCAGCAGTTGCGCCGCCCGCAGCCGCCGCTGATCGCGCCGGGCGTTGGCGTAGATGGCCGGAATTTCGACGTTGCCCAGCGCGCTGAGATCGGGCATCAGGTGGTAACGCTGGAAGATAAAGCCGATATGCTCGCGGCGCAGGCGGGCCAGTTCGTCCGGCGACAGGTGGGCGGCGTTCTGGCCGCTGATGTAGTAGTCGCCGCGATCCGGCACGTCGAGGCAGCCCATGATGTTCATCAGCGTCGATTTGCCGGAACCCGAGGTGCCGATGATCGCCACCAGCTCGCCGGCGGCGATGGTCAAATCGATGTCTTTCAACACCGTCAGCGCCTGACCGCCGTTGGTGTAGGTTCGACTGATGCCTTTTAGCTCGATGATCGCGTTCACAGGAAGATGCCATCCTCAGCCGACTTGGCGGCGGGCTGCGACAGCACCACGGTTTCACCGGCTTTCAGGCCGCTGAGGATCTGAATATCGACGTTGTTGGTGATGCCGGTGGTCACTTCGCGCGTTTCCAGCCGCTGATCCTGAGTCAGCACCTGCACCTGCTGCACTTTTCCTTCGGTTTTATGCACCGCCTGGATCGGCACCAGCAGGGTGTTCTTCGCGTCGCCGAGCAGTAAGGAAACCTGCGCGGTCATGGCGATGCGCAGGCGGTTCTCCGGGTTGGGTACGTCCAGCAGCGCGTTGTAATAAACCGAGGCGTTCGAGGTGCCGGAACCAGACGCGGAGCTGGTGCCGGCGAGCGAGTCGTCTTTCATCACCGATTCCGGCGCCAGCTCGATGGTGCGCAGCGTGGCGTCGTACCGTTTATCCGGATCGGAGAAAATCGTGAAGTACGCCTTTTGCCCCGGTGAAATGCGGGTGATGTCGGCTTCGGAGATCTGTGCCTTGATGGTCATCATATCCAACCGCGCCAGCTTGACGATGGTCGGCGCGCTTTGGCTGGAGTTGACCGTTTGCCCCTGCTGCGTCACCACGGCGATGACGATGCCGTCCATCGGCGCGACCACGCGGGTATAGCCCAGATCGATTTTTTTCTTGTCGACTTCGATCTGCGATTGCACCAACTGCGCATTGAGCGCCTGCAGATCGGCGCGAGTGGTGGCCAGCGTGGCCTCGGCGGTCTCGAAGTCTTCCCGCGAACTGGCTTCGTCGTTCAGCATGCGGCGCTGGCGTTTGAAACGCGACTCCGCCTGTTTCAGCAAGGCCTGTTTGGCTAACATATTGGCTTTGACTACGTTCAGCGCCGCCTCGGCGTTGCGCAGATCGTTGCGCTGTTGCTGATCGTCGATGTCGGCGATCGGTTGCCCTTTGGTGACGCGATCGCCCAGCTTGACCTTCAGCGATTTGACTTCGCCGGAGACGCGGGCGCCGACGTTGACGCGTTCGATGGCATCCAGCCGCCCGGTGGCCAGCACGGCGTTTTCGATATCGCCCAGGCGGGCCGGCGCGGTAACGTAATCCTGCTGCGGCGGGCGTTGCCAAAATATGGCCAGCGCGACGGCGACGGCGATGAAAACGATGGCGGCGATCAACGCCAGACGGCGGGAGGGGAGTTTCAGTGATGACATACCCAGGTTTTCCATAACGATAAAAGCGGCGGTTCCAGTCTGCCATCATGGCAGCGCCAGCTTGAACTGGCGCTAAACGTGAGGCGCTTTCCCGCTGGAAAGGGGATAGTAAAGGCTTTCCCGCTAAAGATCACGGTGAGTTATTATCCGCCGGGTGTGCAACCGGCTGCGTTGGGCGTTATACTGGATAAAAAACCAGTACTCATTCATCAGCAGGATAATACCACCGCCATGATGCCAAACCGCCTCGAGCCGGAACTCGACATTTATCAATACCCGGAGCACCTGCGCGCCTGCCTGGCACCGTTGCCCAAGGGCCCCGGCGTCTATATGTTCCACGGCGAGAGCGAAAGCCTGCCGCTTTACATCGGTAAAAGCGTCAATATACGCAGCCGGGTGATGGCGCATTTTCGCGCGCAGGAGGAGGCAAAAATGCTGCGCCAAACCCGGCGTATCAGCTTTGTCGAGACCGCCGGCGAGTTGGGGGCACTGCTGCTGGAGGCGCAGTTGATCAAACAACAACAGCCGCTGTTCAACAAACGCCTGCGGCGCTCGAAGCAGCTGTGCGCGTTGCGTTTACAGGCTGATGCGGTGACGATTGCTCACGCCAAAGAGATCGACTTCGCCGTCACGCCCGATCTCTACGGGCTGTTTGCCAATCGCCACGCCGCGCTGGAAAAGCTGCGCGCCATCGCCGACGAGCATCGATTGTGTTACGGCAAGCTGGGGATCGACAAGCTGCCCGCCGGGCGAGCCTGTTTCCGTTACAGCCTGCGCAAGTGCGCCGGCGCCTGCTGTGGCCTGGAGTCGGCGCAGGAACATGCTCTGCGGCTCAGCGCGGCGCTTGAGCAGTTGCGCATCGCCTGTTGGCCGTTCGCCGGGCGTGTGGCGCTGGAGGAGCAGGGCGAGACGCTGCGTCAGTACCATGTGATCCACAATTGGTTTTATCTGGGCTCGGTCGGCAATCTGGCGCAGGCGCAGCGGCTCCAGAGTGCGGCCAGCCATTTTGATAGCGATGGCTACAAGATTTTGTGCAAGCCGCTCATGGCCGGCGATTATCGGATTATTGAGCTGCCGTAATGCCATAACGCTATCGATAACCTAAGACTTATCTGTAAATTCAGGGCATTATGCTGAAAAAGCTTGAGTCCATAATGTTGTTATGGATAATGGCGCCCCGAAGCGAAGGAACGCGCTATTAACTCAGTTGGCAGAGTGATTGGTTTTATAATGGCTTGTTTTGGCTTGAAAATTGATAGACGCGGGTTCGAGTCCTGCATAGCGCGCCAGCTTTCTTTCCTTCATCTCACCGCGCTTATCGTAAAGCGCACCCGGGTTGATTTGCACTATCGGCTCCTCGTTGGGATTTTCGGGTGTGCTTTACCGTAACCGCTGGCTTTCCTTCCTCTTTCTCTTTCGATCCTTTGCTAAACTGTAATCAGGCAGGCTTGCTGCCCGGCAACAGGAGGTCGATATGTCTCACTCCGAGCAACTGCAGGAGCTCTTGCAACGCGTCGCCGCCCTTGAGGCGAGAGAGAAAGCGCTGAGCGCCGCGTCCAACGCTTACCAGGCGATTATCACCACCATGTTGGGCAATATGGAGAAGACCGAGCGTGACCGGATCATCGCGATGATCGATCAGGCCCATGAAATCGCTTACGCCCGCGCCATTCAACGCAGCAACGAACCGCAAAAGCAAAAAATCAAACAGGCCGACGATGTGGCCCAGCGCATGTTCATGTTTGCGCAAGGCAAAGCCGCTCAGCCGCGCTGAAGCCGAACTATAACAGTTGCCGCCATTAAGTTGGCTAACTGATCTACCCGGCAAAACTGTACTTGTGTTACTTTTAGCGGTGAGATTTGATGGCAATGCTGTTTCCAGCATAAGGTTGTAACGATGGACGCGATTAAAAGCATCTTGGTTAAAGAGATTGAACAGATCAATCGGCGTGAAGGGCGGGACGGCAAGCCGCGCTTCAACAGCGAATTCGCCCGCACTCACCGCTATCTGTGCCTTGCCATGTTTGCCGGTTATTTCGCGGTGATCGCCGTGATGTATCAGGTGCCGTACATGGGGATATATGCCTTCCTGGGCTTCACCGCTTTCGTGCTGTTCATGTTCGCCATGCTGCTGATCGAGATCCGGCCGGTGTACCGCTTCGAGGACATCGGGGTGCTGGATCTGCGAGTTTGCTACAACGGCGAGTGGTACTTCACCCGTGCGCTGTCGCCTTATGCGGTGCAGCAACTGCTGGATGAGCCCTCTATCGGCGCCGCGCTGAAACAGAAGATGCGGGTTATCATCGGTAACAAGGGCGAAATCGACTTCTACGACGTGTACGACATGGCCTACGGAAAAAAGCCGCAGGATGAGACACCTCAGTTGGCGGCGGCAAACTGAAAGGTTTCCGGCCGGCGGCTTGTCGATTATACTCAGCGTTTGAACGCGAAGCAGAACGAGGACCAAGCGATGAGTGATGATATTTTCGATTTTGATATCGATGCCGAACTGGCGAAAGCCGAAGAAAAAGCGGCGCAGAAGGTAAAAGAGGTCCCCGAGTTCCTCGAAGACGAAGCGGACTGCGAAGGTTGCAAGATCTGATCGCCTGACCCATAAAAAAAACCGCCGCGGCGGTTTTTTTTATGTCTGAGCGTCGCGCGGCGTCAATCCAGCACGAATCCCCAGATCAGGAACGCCGCCACCAGAATCAGGCAAAGCGCGGACACCGTCACCAGTATTTTCCCCAGAATGTCTTTTTCTTGTTCCTGCTGCGTCACGTTGAAATTATCCAATTAAAAGTCTATGGACCAAACCGGCGATGCCGAGATCGAGCGCCGCTACGCCCAGCGCCATGATCACTATCACCGAAAGAAATCGAGTCTTGCCGTTCACTTCCCTAATCCCTATCGGCGCCGTTATATCAAAGGGATATAATTTGGCAGCGCCGTACTGCATACATCGTGATAGAGATTAAGAGCGTTCTTAAGGCCAGAAGTTCCCTCATCTGATAGGCCGGCGCCTGAGCGGCAGCGTTAGTCGGTCACGATCCGCACGCCTATCTTGCTGACTTGATTGCCGTCCATTTCGGCGATGGTCCAGGTCAGACCGTCCCATTCCACCTGGTCGCCGATCACCGGTTCACCGCCGATCAGCTGAATGACGAACTGCCCCAGCGTCTGCTGCTCGTCCACGTCGTCTTGCAGATTGAGGCCATAGACCTGCGAGATATCGCTCAAACGGGCATCGGATTGCAGTATAAAGTCGCCGAAGAAGCGCTCGTCGAGCGTCACAGCCGGCGCCTGGCTGAACAGCTTGCCGAGGATCGGCAGATCGTGCTCATGGCCGATGACGCACAGAATATCGTTCTCCCGCAGCCGGGTACTGCCGCTAGGATGCAGCAACTCTTTGCCACGGAACAGGGCGGCGATGCGGGTATTGGGCGGCATTTTCAGCTCACGCAGCGCCGCGCCGACGCACCAGTTTTCCGCCGAAAGCTGATACACGAACTGTTCCCACTGGTTTTCCGGGTGCACGTCCAGCCCAACGCGGGAGATCGGCGTCAGCGCCGGCGGCACGATCACCTTGGCTTTTTTGGCGGCGAACGACAGTGTGGTGCCCTGCAGCAGCAGGGAGACCAGCACCACGAAGAACGCCACGTTGAAGAACAGCTGGGCGTTGGGCAGCCCGGCCATCATCGGGAACACCGCCAGGATCACCGGCACCGCGCCGCGCAGGCCGACCCAGGAAATAAAGCCGCGCTCGCGCAGGGTAAAGCTGCGGAACGGCAGCAGGCCGATAAACACCGACAGCGGGCGGGCGAACAGGATCATCCACAGCGACAGCAGCAGGGCAGGGATGGCGATCGGCAGCAGCTCGTGCGGGTTGAGCAGCAGCCCGAGCACCAGGAACATGCCGATCTGGCTGAGCCAGGCGAGGCCATCGAAGGTTTGTACGATGCCGTGACGGTTGCGGATCGGCCGGTTGCCCAGCAGCAGGCCGCACAGATACACCGCCAGAATGCCGCTGCCGTCCAGCGCGGTGGTCAGCGCGAAAATAAGAATACCGCCGCTTACCGCCAGCAGCGGATAGAGGCCGTCCGCCAGTTTGATGTGGTTGATCAGCGTCAGCAGCAGCCAGCCGCCGCCCAGACCGAAGACGATGCCCATGCCGAACTGCTGCATCAGATGCAGCGGGAAGGTCCAGCTCAGTGCGGTTTCCCCGGCGGCGATCATCGCAATCAGCGTGATGGTGAGAAACACCGCCATCGGATCGTTGCTGCCGGATTCGATCTCCAGCGTGGCGCTGACGCGTTCGTTCAAACCTTTGCCCCCCAAAAGAGAGAAGACCGCGGCGGCGTCGGTGGAACCGATGATGGCGCCGATCAGCAGCCCCTGCAGCAGATCGAGATTGAACAGCCAGGCGGCGGCCATGCCGGTCAGGCCGGCGGTGATCACTACGCCGACGGTGGCGAGAGAGAGTGCCGGCCACAGGGCGACGCGGAAAGAGCTGACCCGGGTACGCATGCCGCCGTCGAGCAGGATCACCGCCAACGCGAGGTTGCTGACCAGATAAGCGACCGGGTAATTGCTGAAGACGATGCCGCCGGGGCCATCGACGCCGGCCAACATGCCGATCGCCAGGAAGATCACCAGGATCGGAATGCCGAGCCGGGAAGAAAATGAGCTGAGCAGAATGCTTGCCCCCACCAGCACGGCACCGATGACGAACAAGCTGTTAATGGTGCTGGCATCCAAAATATTGCTCTCCTTAGGCTGGGGGATAGGGGGCACTGCGCGTGTTTCGATGATAACGTGTTTAGTGGGTAAAACGCCAAGGCTGATTGCGAAAACAATCGATCAATTATTGCCCGTTGGTGCGATTAAACTAAGAAAGTGAGGGGAAGAGGGGAAATTCTGCCTTTTATCCAACATTATCAGGCTGCTGTATTTCGGTTTTGGCAACAATGCCGGGTTTGCACGGTGGGAAAAACCATTAAGCCCGCGCAGGCAGGCTTAATGGTTTGCAGGCGCGGTAGGATTAATGATCGAGCGATTCCAGCGCCCGTTTGATCAGCTCGGTGGCCAGCTTGCTTTCCGCTTCAGAAATGCCGTCGAGATTGAAGTTGGAAAGCTCAGCGACCAAAACGCTGCGTTCTTTGCCGCTGATCGAAGCGTCCAGCGCGGACAGCACCCTGCCGAGGATCTTCAGCAGGGTGGCGTTTTCCGCTACGGCTTCTTGAGCCGGGGTGTTCTTATCGGTCATTCAAAATCCTCTCTGTCGTGACGGAAGGGAGATGCAGCTAACGCCATCGAATAAATTAAACGATCGCGCAGCCCTTCGGGGGTGTTGAGCCCAATCACTACCGTAAGGCAGGGATCCGGATTTCTACTTATGCATTGCAGTTATAACGGTTAGGTTATCTATACAGCCGTATCACTTTGCCCTAACGGGCGACGCCAGGCTGAGCAATGCGTGCTCTGCATGCAAACGACCAGTATAGGCTTTTTACGCGGCGGCAATATGACAGAAGCCCCCCTGCAAACAGGGGGCAAGGTTATTGCGGTTTGCCGGAGAACAGGAAGCGCAGCGCCGGAATGCGCTTGTGCAGTTCATATAGCGCGAAGGCCAGAGAGAACACAAACAGCAGGCCCAGCAAGAATCCCAACAGGTTGTTGCCGATATACGGCGTCACGAAAGCGCCATATATCAGGGTCAGCGGATGGTGCACCAGATATATAAACAGCGAGGCGTTGACCAGATAGGTGATGCGCGGAGAGTGATAATTCAGCAGGTTATGCCCGAAAGAGAACACGACGTTGGTCATCAGGATCCCCATTAGGGTTTTGATCACCACTTCCAGCTCGAACATATAGCTGCTGTGCGCCAACAGCTTTTGGTTCAGCATATATGCGATAAACAGCAGCAGCGAACCGAGCAGCGCCAGCGGCGAGCGGCGCAGAAAAATCTCCTTAAGCCACACATACTTAAACGCATAGGCGCCGAGGAGGAAGAACGGCAGGTAGAACATCGTCTCCATCACCACGAAATTGAACAGGCCGTTGGATAATAGCTGCGGGGCGAAAATTAAAATAATGCGGTGCGCGGCCGAGTAGCATACCGCATAAATAAAGAAATACAGTGAGATGTTTCCTAATCCACGCATTCTGTTTATTAGTATTGGAATATGTTCACGGGTTTGCCGCTTGATTTTACGGAACAGATAAAAACAGGCGCAGGTTAACAATGACAGCGTCAATAAGAACCACAGATGAGAAACCAATTCCCAAACTGTTACATTTATTTTCTGATAGAGAGAAAATTCATCCCAGCCGTTTAATTTGTCGGTGAAATATTTCAGCATGAAAAACTGCGGCACCGTGATCAGCGGGATGGAGCTCAACAGCGGGATCGCCACCCGCTCCAGCCTGACCTTCAGCCACTGGTGGCGCTCGTAGCGCTCGTAAAGCATGTAGGAGAAGTAGCCGGATATCACGAAGAACACCTGCATGCGGAAGGCGTGGATGAAGTCGTTCAGCACCGTGAGGGAGAAGGAGGGCGACGCGCTGTTCACCGCCCAGGCGTGGCTGGAATAAATCAGGGAGAGGTGAAACGGAATGCCGAGCAACATCAAATAGGCTCTGATGGAGTCGAGGAAAAACTCGCGCTGTTTGCTGCCTTTAGTCATAGATTACCGCTGGTGATTTAATCGGGTGCTCATTAACACGCTTAATAAGTCGTCAAACGTTAAATTGTTATCCGGAACCCTACTATAGCCCCCCGCATTTTTCCATAGCGTCTTGTTGCGCGGCTTGCTACGCTGGTGTTCCATCAGCTGCTTAAACAATGAGCCGTAAACATGAACCATCCATTTATCATGTTGTCGGAAAGCTGAGTAATCCATTAATATGGATTTAAATGCTTTGAGCACACGAATAGGGGGGGATGTGCTAGTTAATATATTATCCGGACAACCACGCGCCGCGAGCGTTCGTTGGTTAGGTGCGACCGTATTGTTCACGCTGTTCAGTTCGCCGGCTTGGGCCTTTTCTATTGATGATGTCGCCAAGCAGGCGCAGGATCTGGCGGCGAAAGGTTTCGAAGCCCCGAAGAGCAACCTTCCTTCTCAGTTCCGCGAGATGAAGTTCGCAGACTATCAGCAAATTCAGTTCAATCACGATAAAGCCTATTGGAGCAAGCTGAAAACCCCTTTCAAGCTTGAGTTTTATCATCAGGGGATGTACTTCGATACGCCGGTGAAAATCAACGAAGTCACCTCCACCAGCGTAAAACAGATCAAGTACAGCCCGGATTACTTCAACTTCGGTTCGGTCAAACACGACCCTGAATCGGTGAAAAACCTCGGCTTTGCCGGTTTTAAGGTGCTTTATCCGATCAACAGCGCCGACAAAAACGATGAGATCATGAGCCTGCTGGGCGCGAGCTATTTCCGCGTGGTGGGTAAAGGACAGGTTTACGGGCTTTCCGCTCGCGGCCTGGCTATCGACACCGCTTTGCCGTCCGGCGAAGAGTTCCCGCGTTTCCGCGAATTCTGGGTTGAGCGTCCGAAGCAGGGCGACAAGCACCTGGTGATCTATGCGCTGCTGGATTCCCCGCGCGCCACCGGCGCTTACCGTTTCACGGTGATCCCGGGCCGCGACACCACCGTGGACGTCGAGTCTAAAGTGTTCCTGCGCGACAAGGTGGGCAAACTGGGCCTGGCGCCGCTGACCAGCATGTACCTGTTCGGGCCGAACCAGCCGTCGCCGACGCTGAACTACCGCCCGGCGTTGCACGATTCCAACGGTCTGTCTATCCACGCCGGCAACGGCGAGTGGATCTGGCGTCCGCTGAACAATCCTAAACACCTGTCCGTCAGCACCTATACCGTCGAGAATCCGAAAGGCTTCGGTCTGCTGCAGCGCGGCCGCAACTTCAAGGATTACGAAGATCTGGACGATCGCTACGATCTGCGTCCGAGCGCCTGGATCGAACCGAAGGGCGACTGGGGCAAAGGCAAGGTCGAACTGGTGGAGATCCCGACGGCGGATGAAACCAACGACAACATCGTCGCGTTCTGGACGCCGGATACCTTGCCGGAAGCCAAAAAGCCGCTGACGCTGAGCTACCGTTTGAACTTCACCCGCGATGAAGACAAACTGCATTCGCAAGATATCGCCTATGTGGCCCGTACCATGCGTTCGACCGGCGACGTGAAGCAGTCCAACCTGATCCGCGAGCCAGACGGCAGCGTGGCCTTCCTGGTCGACTTCGTTGGCCCGGTGCTGAAAGGGCTGGACGCCAATACCCCGGTCGCCTCTCAGATCAGCATCGGCGACAACGGTGAGATGGTAGAAAACAACGTCCGCTATAACCCAGTGACCAAAGGCTGGCGCCTGACGGTGCGTCTGAAAGTGAAAGACGACAAGAAGCCGGTAGAAATGCGTGCGGCGCTGGTCAATGGCGATAAGACTCTGTCGGAAACCTGGAGCTATCAGCTACCTGCCAATGAATAAGCCTACTCAACCCGCCCAGGATTATCTTGCGGCGCTGCCTCTGACCGCCGAGCGGTCGGAGGCGCTCAACCCTCAAACGGCGGATGACGCTCAGGCACTGGAGGCGCTCCATCGGCAGATGGGCGCCGCCGACGCCAACGTCAATAGCCTGTCGGCGGATGACGTGGCGCTGGCCTCGGTCAAACCGCGTATCGAAAACGCCTGGCCGGATGCGGTCAGCGATGACGACTTCGATACCGACGCCGAAGGGCGCGCCATTCTGAAGGCGACGCCGCCGATCAAACGCACCACCATGTTCCCGGAAGCCTGGCGCACCAACCCGGTGGCGCGCTTCTGGGATTCTCTGCTGGGGCGGTCGCCGCACAATCGGCACGCCACCAAAGAGGAGGCCGAGGCCGAGAACCGCTGGCGTACCGTCGGCTCCATGCGCCGCTATGTGCTGCTGGTGCTGATGCTGGTGCAAACCGGCATCGCCACCTGGTACATGAAAACCATCTTGCCTTACCAGGGCTGGGCGCTGATCGATCCTATCGCCATGCTGGATCAGGATCTGATGCAGTCGGTGTTGCAGCTGCTGCCGTATGTGCTGCAAACCGGCATTCTGATCCTGTTCGCCGTGCTGTTCTGCTGGGTCTCGGCCGGTTTCTGGACCGCGCTGATGGGCTTCCTGCAGCTGCTGATCGGCAAGGACAAATACAGCATTTCCTCCACCATCAAGGGCGATGAGCCGATCAACCCGGCGCACCGCACTGCGCTGATCATGCCGATCTGCAACGAAGACGTCGAACGCGTGTTCGCCGGCCTGCGTGCGACCTATGAGTCCGTCGCCGCGACCGGTCAGCTGGAACACTTCGATATCTACGTGCTGAGCGACAGCTACGATCCGGACATCTGCGTGGCCGAGCAAAAGGCGTGGATGGAGCTGTGCCGCGATGTCGATGGCCACGGCCGCATCTTCTATCGCCGCCGCCGCCGCCGCGTCAAACGCAAGAGTGGCAACATCGACGACTTCTGCCGTCGCTGGGGCGGTGAGTACAGCTACATGGTGATCCTGGATGCCGACAGCGTGATGAGCGGCGAATGCCTCACCGGGCTGGTGCGCCTGATGGAAGCCAACCCGAACGCCGGCATCATCCAGTCGGCGCCGAAGGCGTCCGGCATGGATACCCTGTATGCGCGCGTGCAGCAGTTCGCCACCCGCGTTTACGGGCCGTTGTTCACCGCCGGCCTGCATTTCTGGCAGCTGGGCGAGTCGCACTACTGGGGGCACAACGCCATCATCCGCGTGAAGCCGTTTATCGAGCACTGTGCGCTGGCGCCGCTGCCGGGCGAGGGCTCTTTCGCCGGGTCTATCCTGTCGCACGACTTCGTTGAAGCGGCGCTGATGCGCCGCGCCGGCTGGGGCGTGTGGATCGCTTACGATCTGCCGGGCAGTTATGAAGAGCTGCCGCCAAACCTGCTGGACGAGCTGAAGCGCGACCGTCGCTGGTGTCACGGCAACCTGATGAACTTCCGCCTGTTCCTGGTGAAAGGCATGCACCCGGTGCACCGCGCGGTGTTCCTTACCGGTGTCATGTCCTACCTGTCGGCGCCGCTGTGGTTTATGTTCCTGGCGCTCTCCACCGCATTGCAGGTGGTGCATACGCTGATGGAGCCGCAATACTTCCTGCAGCCACGGCAGCTGTTCCCGGTCTGGCCGCAGTGGCGGCCCGAGCTGGCGATAGCGCTGTTCTCCACCACGCTGGTGCTGCTGTTCCTGCCGAAGTTGCTCAGTATTGTGCTGATCTGGGCCAAGGGCGCGAAAGAATACGGCGGGGCGTTCCGTCTGTTCATTTCGATGCTGATGGAAATGCTGTTCTCGGTGCTGCTGGCGCCGGTGCGCATGCTGTTCCATACCGTGTTCGTGGTGAGCGCCTTCCTCGGTTGGGAAGTGGTGTGGAATTCGCCGCAGCGTGACGATGATGATACGCCGTGGGGCGAAGCGTTCCGCCGCCATGGCTCGCAGATGTTGCTGGGCCTGGTGTGGGCCGGCGGCATGGCGTGGCTGGATCTGCGCTTCCTGTGGTGGTTGGCGCCGATCGTGTTCTCGCTGATCCTGTCGCCGTTTGTGTCGGTGTTGTCGAGCCGCGCAACGCTGGGCATGAAAAGCAAACGCGCCAAGCTGTTCCTGATCCCGGAAGAGTACAATCCGCCGCGTGAGCTGTTGGCGACGGAAGAATATCTGCATCTCAACCGCAACCGCGCGCTGACCAACGGCTTTATGCATGCGGTGGTCAATCCATCCTTCAATGCGCTGGCGACGGCGTTGGCGACGGCGCGTCACCATCTGCGCGCGACGCTCGATCGCAATCGTGAGGAGCGGGTGAACGAAGCGCTGCAGTTGGGGCCTGAGAAGCTGGTGAAGGGCAAACGCCTGGAGCTGCTGAGCGATCCGGTCACGCTGGCTCGTTTGCATCAGCGCGTCTGGCTGTTGCCGGAAGGCGCCGCCTGGCGTGAGCATTATCAGCAGTTGCCGCACAACCCGCTGGCGCACCCTACGGGCCGGCGTTAATTGCTAATCGGCAACGCTCAGACGGGGAATGCGCATGGCGCATTCCCCGTTTTTTTTACCTTTTGCTTACGTGCGCCGGTACCGGTGGAGAAAGGGAACTGTGATAGACTGCGGCCGATGCGTTGTTCACTCGCGAAACAACCCCTTGCTCAGAGTCAATGTCGTGAAGCTCTCTCCCTATCTTCGGCTGGCCTGCGTGACGGCCGGCGTGATGACACTCACCGGCTGCGGCAGCATTATCAGCCGCACCGTGCCCGGTGCGGGGCATGGCCACCAGTACTATCCCGGCGTGCAGTGGGATCTGCGTGACACGCCCTGGCGCTACGTCACGGTGATAGATGTGCCGCTGTCGATGGTGGTGGACACCTTTATGCTGCCGTTTGATGCGCAGCATGGCCCCTACGAGTAATTTCGTTCAGCGGGTGGCGAACACCACCAGCTGATAGCCTTGCTGCCCGCAATGGAAAGGCGCCAGCGCCGTCATCCCCAACCCTTGCACGTGAGCGGCCAACGAATGCGGATTGTCGTCGTCGATAAACAACGCGCCCACGTCATAGTCATGGCAGGTATGCGCTTTGACCGCGGCGTAGAGGCGCTTCAGCACGCCTTTGCCGCGCCAGGCGGCGGCGAGGCAGACGGGGCCGTAGAGAAACACCCGCTGCTCACTCAGCGGCCGTCCGGCGAAGGATTGCGTGGCGAGCGTCACCAGCATCGCCTCCACCACCGGCGGGCGCGGTTGCACGTCGGCGGGCATCAGGCAAACGAACCCCGCCAGTTGGCCTTCCTGTTCCGCCACCCATATGCCGATGCCGCGGTTGATCGCCGCCAGCTGCGCCTCATTCATGCGCGATACGATAAATCCCTGCCGTTTTTGGCGCTCGTCGAGCGCTTCCGGCACGTTTTCCCCCTGTAGCTGCAAAATGGCGGGGTAGTCGGTAGGGCGGGCCCGGCGAATAATCATGCGGCCTCCTTGGCGATGAAAGCGTGGTGCGGGTTAACGTTCATCCCACTCATCGGCTGCGGCCTGGCCTTCTTCGGTATCCAGCGGCGGTTCGAGCTGAAAGTCGCCTTCCTCCCATTCGTACAGGGTGTTTTCATCTATCCACTCGGCGGTAATTTCCACCTCGTCGTAGTCACCGTCGAAGATCGCCTGCGCCGCCGCACCGCTGCGCAGCGTCAGACATTCTACCGCCTCTCCTTCTTCTTCGAAGAACTCCGCCTGCCACATCGTGTCGCCATCCTGCATCACGTACTTTTGCAGATTGAACTGCTGGGGCACCGGCGGTTCGTCACCGCTGCCGCCTTCGGCGGTGTCGATAAACTCTTCGCGTGCGGCCTCGATGGCTTCTTCCAGGGTTGCATACAGGCTCATGTTCGCCTCCGTTGACAATGAGAGTAAAGCGTCCGGCGCATTGCCGGCGCGGTGGGGGAAAACGTCAAAACTAATTGTTGTCTCACTGGCGCAGGATGCAAATTTTTTTGTTGTCCGCTTTGCGACGATGGTTGTCCGCAAAGCGGGAGAAGAGGAGGCGATGGCGGGAAATAATGACGCTATCGTTCACTCTGGCGTCAGGAGAAGCCCATGTTAATCGACCCTTCAAGCAAATACCGACCGTTCCCGCCGGTGGCGTTGCCGGACCGCCAATGGCCTGCGCGTACGCTGCGGCAGGCGCCGCGCTGGTGCTCCAGCGATCTGCGCGACGGCAACCAGGCGCTGGCGGAGCCGATGGATAACGCGCGCAAGCGCGAATTCTATCAATTGTTGTTGCAGTGTGGTTTCAAAGAGATCGAGGTGGCGTTCCCTTCGGCGTCGCAAACGGATTTCGACTTTGTACGCACGCTGATCGACGAGCGGCTGATCCCGGACGACGTCACGATCCAGGTGCTGACGCAGTCGCGCGACGATCTGATCGATCGCACCTTCGAGGCGCTGCAGGGGGCGCCGCGGGCTATCGTGCATCTGTATAACGCCACGGCGCCGATGTTTCGCGACATCGTGTTCCGCCAGGATAAGGCGGCGACCGTGGCGCTGGCGGTGAACGGCGCGCGGCGCATTCGTCGGCAGTGCGAGGCGCAGCCCGATACCGCCTGGTGCTTCGAATATTCGCCGGAAACCTTCTGTTTTACTGAGTTAGAGTTTGCGCTGGAGATCTGCGAAGCGGTGGCGGAGGTTTGGCAGCCGGGGCCGCAGCGGCCGATGATCATCAACCTGCCGGCGACGGTGGAAGTGAGCACGCCCAACGTGTATGCCGATCAGATCGAATGGTTCTGCCGTCACTTCAGCCGTCGCGCCGATGTGGCGATCAGCGTGCATCCGCATAACGATCGCGGCACCGGCGTGGCCTGCGCGGAGCTGGCCTTGCTGGCCGGCGCCGATCGGGTCGAAGGCTGCCTGTTCGGCAACGGAGAGCGCACCGGCAACGTCGATCTGGTCACGCTGGCGTTGAATCTCTATACCCAGGGCGTGGCGCCGGGTCTCGACTTCAGCCGCCTGAAGCAGGTGGTGGAGGTGGTGGAACAGTGCAATCAGCTGCCGGTGCATCCTCGCCATCCTTATGCCGGCGAGTTGGTGTTTACCGCCTTCTCCGGTTCGCATCAGGATGCGATCAAGAAAGGTTTCGCCGCACAGCGGCAGCGGCAAGATGGCCGCTGGCAGGTGCCATACCTGCCGCTCGATCCCGCCGATGTCGGTTGCAGCTATGAGGCGGTGATCCGGGTCAACAGCCAGTCCGGCAAAAGTGGCGCCGCCTGGTTGTTGGAGCAGAATCATGGGCTGGCGTTGCCGCGCGGTTTGCAGATTGATTTCAGCCAGGTGGTGCAGCGCGCGACCGACGGCAGCGGCAAAGAAATGAGCGGCGCGCAGCTGTGGCGCTTATTCCGCGATACTTACGGGCTGGTGGAGCAGCCGCGTTTGCAGCTGTTAAGCTACCAGACGGAAAGCCATGGCGCAGAGGCATACAGCTTCAACGCGCGAGTTGCCTGCGAGGGAGAGCCGCTGCGCCTGCAGGGGGCCGGCAACGGTCTGCTGTCCAGCGCGGTGGATGCGCTGCGTCAGCGCTTCGGCTTGCCGCTGGCGATCGAGGATTACCACGAGCATACGTTGGGGCATCAGAGCGATAGCCGAGCGGTGGCCTATATTCGCTGTACGCTGCCGCAAGGTGAGGCGACTTATGGCGTTGGCATCGACGTCGACTCCGCCAGCGCCTCGCTGCAGGCGCTGTTCAACGTCGCCGGGCGCTATCTGGCGCCAACGTCGGCGCAGTCCGGCTGAAATAGTCGCTGGGTGCTACTCCCAGCAGCCGGCGGAACATGGCGCTGAACGCGCTGGGGCTGTCATAGCCGAGATCCAGCGCCACTTCCAACACCGAACGACCGGTCGCCAGCGCATTTAATGCCGCCAGCAAACGGGCGCGTCGCACCCAGTCGCTAAAATGTAGCCCGGTTTCTCGCAGGAAGCGCCGCGACAGGGTGCGTCCGCTGACGCTGAGATGAGCGGCAGCCTGTTCCAGCGTCCAGGGCTGCGCCAGCGTGGCCTGGATATGGCGGCACAGGGCGAGCAACGAGGCTTCGCGAGGTTCCGGCAGGTGCAGCGGCAGGATCGGCAGCATTCGCAACTCATCCAGAATCAGTTCCATCACGCGCTCATCGCGCCCGCCGCTGGGGTAGCCGGGCGCAATCTCCATCGCACAGATAATCAACTCGCGCAGCAGCGGGGAAACCTGCACTACCTGGCATTGGGCCGGCAAATCGGCGCGCGCCAACGGATCGACGAACAACGTCCTGGCCGCCACCTGGCCGGTGATACGCAGGCTGTGCACCACTTTCGCCGGCACCCAGACGCCGCGGCCGGGCGGCACCACCCAGCTGCCGAGCCGGGTCGTGACCTGCACCACGCCGCTCAGGCTATGGATCAGCTGCGCGCAGTTATGGTAGTGGTCCGGCTCGCTGTCGCCGTGGCGATAATCTCTGGCTAATGGCCGGACAGGCCGATCGGGCGGCAGAACGTCGTGAAAAAGCAGCATCGTAAGCAGGCTCCGCGCGGCAAAAGGGGGAGGACAGCATGCCATGCGTCGCTGTTTCACACCAGTCTGTGGCGCGGCACGGTAAAATGGTTTATAAAATTATATTATATAATTTTATAAACTGAAGGAGGGGCAATGGATATTGATGCGATGCGCAAGGCGGCGGCCCAGGCCGGTGCGATGCTGCGTACCCTGGGCAACGAAGATCGGCTGCTGCTGCTGTGCCGGCTCAGTCAGGGCGAGATGGCGGTGAGCGAACTGGCGCAGGCGCTGGATATCCGCCAGCCGACGCTGTCCCAACAGCTTGGCGTGCTGCGCGAGGAGGGGTTGGTCTCCACCCGGCGAGCCGGCAAGCAGATTTACTATGCGGTGGCCGATGCCAAAGCGCTGGTGCTGCTCGCGACCCTGTATCAACTGTATTGCCCACAACCGGAGAACCGCGATGACCATTGACTGGCAGCACTTCACGCCGTATTCCGCGTTGGCGGGCGGGGCCATTATCGGCGCAGCGGTAGCGCTGCTGCTGTTGTTCAATGGCCGGATCGCCGGTATCAGTGGCATTACCGGCGGTTTATTGAGCGCGGGTGGCCGGGTGCGGGGCTGGCGCGCCGCATTTATTGGCGGGTTGCTGCTCTCCCCGTGGCTATATGCTGCCGCTGCGACGTTGCCATCCGGTGAGATCTCGGTTGGCAACGGCTGGCTGGCGGCCGCAGGGCTGTTGGTGGGCTTGGGTACTCGATTGGGCAGCGGTTGCACCAGCGGGCACGGCGTGTGCGGCGTCGCGCGGTTGGCGCCGCGTTCGCTGGCCGCCACGGCGGTGTTCATGCTGCTGGGGTTTATGACCGTGTGGCTGATGCGCCACCTGTTGGGAGGGTGAAAATGCTTAAATCGTTGTTAGCGCTGCTGAGCGGCGTCATTTTCGGTCTGGGGCTGATCGTCGCCGGCATGGCCAATCCGGCCAAGGTGTTGGCGTTTCTCGACGTTACCGGCCAGTGGGATCCCTCGTTGGCGCTGGTGATGGCTGGGGCGATCGCGGTGGCGGCGCCGGCCTTCCTGTGGGCGCGGCGACGCGAACGGAGCCTGTTGGGCGAGCCGCTGCAGATCCCGGCCGCCGGGCGTGTGGATCGCCGTTTACTGGCGGGCAGCGCGCTGTTCGGCATCGGCTGGGGCATCGCGGGGATTTGCCCTGGCCCAGCCTGGGTGTTGGCCGGGGCGGAGATAAGTCGGGTATGGCCGTTCCTGTTGGCGATGCTGGCGGGTATGGCGCTGTATGAAATTATCATGAGGCGGAGGCGTTCATGTCGATAGCCAAAGCGGTGTTGCGCATCGCGCGCCCGACAGATCGGTTGCAAGAGATTGCCGCGCTGTATTGCCGTGGGCTGGGGTTCGAAAGGCTGGGCGAGTTTGTCGATCATCTGGGCTTTGACGGCATGATGATCGGGCATCCGCAGCATGCTTACCATCTGGAGTTTACGCAGCATCGCGGGGTGCGGGTCGGGCAGGCGCCGACGCAGGATCACCTGCTGGTGTTTTATCTGCCGGATGAGAACGAATGGCGAGCCGCGTGTGAGCGGATGCGGGCGGCGGGGTTCTTGGCGGTCGCCGCCTATAACCCCTATTGGGATCGGGCGGGGCAAACCTTTGAAGATCCTGATGGCTACCGGGTGGTATTGCAACACCAGGCCTGGCAGGCATAAAAAAACCGGCGCATCGAGCGCCGGTTTGCGAGATAAAACGGTTTATCCGTCAGGCGCTGGTCGCCGGCTTTTGTGCGCTCTTGGACTGGGTATTTTCCAGCATGCGGCGAATCGGCACGATCAGCACGATAAGCACGGCGGCGCAGATCAGCAACGCGACTGAGCAGCGGGCGAACAGATCCGGCAGCATATCCAGTTGGTCGGCCTTGACGTGACCGCCGATCAGACCGGCCGCCAGGTTGCCCAGCGCACTGGCGCAGAACCACAGCCCCATCATCTGACCGCGCATTCTCTCCGGCGCCAGCAGCGTCATGGTGGCCAGCCCGATCGGGCTCAGGCACAGCTCACCCAGCGTCAGCATCAGGATACTGCCCACCAGCCACATCGGCGATACGCCGGCGCCGCCGTTGCTCAGCACATTCTGCGCGGCCAACATCATCAGGCCGAAACCGCCGGCGGCGCACAGGATGCCGATCACGAACTTGGTGATGCTGCTCGGACGCACGTTATTGCGTGCCAGCGCAGGCCAGGCCCAGCTGAACACCGGCGCCAGCAGGATGATGAACAGGGCGTTGATCGACTGGAACCACACCGCCGGGATCTCGAAGCCGCCAATCATGCGATTGGTGTAATCGTTGGCGAACAGGTTGAACGAGGTCGGTTTTTGCTCAAACGCCGACCAGAAGAACGCAGCGGAGATCAGCAGGATGAAGCACACCAGCAGGCGTGCGCGCTCTTTGCGGCTCAGGCCGGCAAAGGCGAACAGATAGATGAAGTACAGGGTGACCGACGCAGCGATCACGTACACCAGCATGCTGGCCACTTCGACCGGATTGATGACGATGGTGCCCTGAGCGATCAGCACGATGACGGCCACCAGGATGACCGCCAGCGCCAGCAACCAGGCGCCGACGCCTTTTTTCTTCGCTACCGGGCTGTTCCAGGTGGAGTCCAGGCCCACTTCGCGGTCATAGCGTTTCATCGCCGGGACGGCGAACACCCGGAAGATCACCAGCGCCACCAGCATCCCGATACCGCCGATGCCGAAGCCCCAGTGCCAACCGTGTGACTTGATCAGCCAACCGGAGATCAGCGGAGCGATGAACGAGCCGATGTTGATGCCCATGTAGAACAGCGAGAAACCGCCATCGCGGCGCGCATCGCCTTTTTTGTACAGCGTGCCGACCATCACCGAGATACAGGTCTTGAACAGGCCGGAACCGAGCACGATGAACATCAGGCCGATGAAGAACAGGTTGGTGCCCATCACCGCGGACAGGGCGATCGACAGGTGGCCGAGCGCGATCAGGATCGAACCGTACCAGACGGCCTTGCGTTGGCCGAGCCAGTTGTCCGCCAGCCAGCCGCCCGGCAGTGCCGCCAGGTACATGCTGCCGGCGAAGATGCCGACGATCGCCGACGCGTTCTCGCGCGCGAGACCCAGACCGCCGTCGTACACGGTGGCGGCCATAAACAGGATCAGCAGCGGACGGATGCCGTAGAACGAGAAACGCTCCCACATTTCGGTGAAGAACAGAGAACCCAGCGGATAGGGATGGCCGAAGAAGGTCCGGCTTTCTGACTTATTGACAGAGGATTGCATAACGATTTCCCAATAAAAGGCGCTGCAAGGCTGCAGCCCGTACTGTGGTATGTATGTGTATTTAATAAAGGCGATCCGCCCAATGCGGATTACCCGACAAACACCGTGGCTGCAACGCTGATAAACCGTGGAAAGCGTGCTGACCTTTTCTTCACTTGGCCGATGTTTCACATCTGGCGTGATATTATTTAACCATTTGATAACTGGTCGTTGGTTTTGTCTAGTACCTGTATCCCATTTTTTAGACGAAAAGTCGACAAGCATCTACTTTTCTGGTTTTTCTGTTGGTTGTGACAGGAATATGATTGACAGCGGGTTTTATGTACTGAAAGTTATTTTTTTGTTGATAAACAAAATGTTGAGATAAGAAAGTTCTGGGTGGGACGAAAATTCGCCGGCCCGAAGGAGGCATTATTAAAAGTGGGGGAAATGCGCCGTTGATCCGGCCAACGGAGGAAGCTGGCGATAAATGCAGCTATTGTTCTTCCTGCAGCGTGTCTTCCCGCAAATAGCCCGGCCGCCGCCGCAGACACCACCAGGAATAACCGGCGTTGAACAGCACCACTAAAGCGGTGACGGCGAAGACCGCGCGAAAACCGTAGCCGGCGGAGACCGCAGCGCCGAGCAGCGGACCGCTGACGTTGCCGACGTCGCGGAACGACTGGTTGTAGCTGAAGATTCGGCCGGCTACCTGATTGGTGCAGTTGTAAATCAACAGCGTCTGTACCGCCGGCAGCAGCGCGCCGTCGGCCGCCCCCAGCAGAAAACGCAGCACCCCAAGCTGCCACGGCGTTTGCACGAACGCCATCGGGATCAGCAGCAGCACCGAGACGATCAGCATAAACACCAGAATGCGCTCCGGGCCGATGCGATCGCCCAGCTTGCCCAACCGTGGGGCGCTCATCAAGGCCGCGACGCCGGGCACCGAGGCAATCAGCCCGCTGATAAACGCCAGGTTATGGGTGGCGCCGGCCAGATCGCGCACATACAGCGTCAGGATCGGCGCGATCGAGCCGGTGGCGATCTGGATGATCATGGTGGTCACGAACAGGCTGAGCACCAGCTTCGGGTTCTTCAGCGAGGCGAACACCTGTTTTGCGTGCAACATGTCGCGCTTTTGCACCGGGGTGAATTGCTCTTTGACATACAGCAGCGTCAGCACGAAACAGACGAACAGCACCGCGGCGGTAATATAAAACACCGGGCGCAGACCATAAAGGTCGGCCAGCAAACCGCCGATCAGCGGGCCGACCAGCGCGCCGCCGACGCCGCCGGTTGACAGGGTGCCGAGCGCCCAGCCGCTGCGGTTGCGCGGCACCTGGGTGGCGATCAGCGCGTTGGCGTTGGGGATGAACCCGCCGAGCAGCCCCAGCACCGCGCGCAGCGCGAGAAATTGCCAGACCGTTTGCGCCATGCCCATCAGCACCATGACGATCGCCATGCCCAGGGCGGAGCGCAGCAGCATCAGTTTACGGCCGCGTCGGTCGGCCAGGGCGCCCCAAAACGGCGCGGCGATAGCGGAAAACAGGAAGGTGATGCTGAACAGCAGGCCGGACCACATGTTGAGCGCCTGATGGCCGGTTACGCCCAGCGTCTCTACGTACAGCGGAAGAAACGGCATCACCAGGCTGAAGGCGGCGCCGGTGAGAAAACACCCGACCCAGGCGACGAAAAGGTTGCGTTTCCAGTTAACGGGTTCTGCTGCCGAAGCCATAAATGTCCACTGTCGAAGGGTGACGCGCTTTGCCGGCGGCATGATGAAGGGGCAAAACGTGAAAGTTAGCCTGATAAGTATGCGCCGCCTGCGTGGCAACGGCAAACCAGAGGACGGAAATAGGGTGAAAAATGAAATAAAGTTTTAAAAATGGCGTTTAAACCTTATTCCGCGCTTAGCGCGCGGAATTTACAGCGTTTTATAAGCCGGCCAGCGCCTCGAAACCGGCGGCGGTGGTGGTCGCGCTAAAGTCGATGACCTCGTAGTGGGCCACGGCGTTGAACGGATCTTCGGCCAGGATGGCGTCCAGCTGCGCACGCTCAATGCCCTTGGCCAGGATCACGCCGCCGGTGCGGGGATTCTTGCGGCCGGAAGCGACGAAGGTGCCGTCCTGAAAATATTTCTTAAGCCAGGCGATGTGCCCGTCAAGGTGGCTGTCGACGTCGGCGATCGGGCGATGGTAGGTCAGGCTGACAATGTACATAGCGGCTCCTGGGGTGTCGGCAAAGGCATTACCATCCCACCCTCGCCGGCGATTCTCAAGAGGCACGCAATAAAAAACCCGCCGGCGGCGGGTTGGTTTTATCAGTAAAGCGAAGGCTCGCCTTCCGGACGGGTCTTGAAGCGGCGATGCAGCCACATGTATTGGTCCGGCGCCATCAGGATCTCTTTTTCCACCACTTTATTCATGAAGGCGGCGGCGTCGAGTTCATTATCCAGCGGGAAGTTTTCCACCGCCGGCTGCATGATCAGCTCATACCCTTTGCCGTCCGGCAGGCGACGCGGGGTGAACGGAATGATCGCCGGTTTACCCATTCGCACCAGCACATAGCTGCCGGTGGTGGTGGCGGCTTTGTCCACGGCGAACAGCGGCACGAAAACGCTGCTGCGCGGGCCGTAGTCGTGATCCGGCGCATACCAGATGATATCGCCCTGTTTCAGGGCACGGATCATGCCTTTGACGTCCTTGCGATCCAGCATCGACTTGTTGGAACGCATGCGTCCCCAGGTTTGCAGCCAGTCCATCAGCTTGTTGTCGTGCGGGCGGTAAACGCCGATGCCCGGGTTGTGAATGCCGAAGATGCGCGCGCCCAGCTCCAGCGTCAAAAAGTGCAGGCCAATCAGCAGCACGCCCTGCTGGTTGTCGCGCGCTTTTTGGATATGCTCCAGGCCGCTGACCTTGAACCAGCGCTCGATGCGCCAGTTGGGCCAGAACCACGCCATGCCGGTTTCAAACAGCCCCATGCCGACCGATTCGAAATTCTTTACCACCAGCGCATCGCGTTCGGCCTGCGGCATGTCGGGAAAACAGAGCTCGAGGTTGCGTTGGGCGATAGCGACGCGCCGCTTGAGAAAGCGCATGGAAAATCGCCCAATCGAGGTGCCGAGCCAGTAGATGACGGGGTAAGGCAGCAACACCAGCAGATACAGCAAGCCGATGCCGACCCAGGTCAGCCAGTAGCGCGGGTGCAATAAGGAGCGATTGAAAGTAGGAACTTGAGTCATGGGTTCTCTGTTTGAATACGGTTGTTTAAGTGTAATGACAGCGTCATCGCACGGTCTGGCAGCCGGGTGAACTCGGCGGCAAGGTTCGTTTCTGCCGTTTGTTTGCGACTATTGTGGCATTTTTCTGGCGATCCGGGAAAACACAACGCATTAAAATCCCTTTTGGGGCGTTAAATATGCATCGAACGCCGAATTTTTCCACAATCTTTCCTGCCAAAGATAATGGAGATATTATTGTCGGTAATTATTTAGAGGGTAAATATGTTGGCATCATGGATCAGTGCGGGGCTGCTGGTGTTGGGTGCGGCGGTCGGCAGCGTCGGCGCACATCTGCAGATGAACGCGATATTGGCGCTTGCCGGCGTAATGATGGCGCTCGGTATGGTGGCCTCCGCGTTTACCGAAGGCGGCGGGCGCTGAACGGGGCGCTGCGCCAGGGCTGCGCGGCGGTGGTTTTTCGGGTATGATGTGCGCCGCGCGTGGGCCTGCTGGCTGCGCGCGGTAATCAGTCACCTCCCGAAAGACAGGAAAGTACACCATGCCAGTGTTACATAACCGAATTTCTAATGAGGAACTGAAGGCGCGCATGCTGGCGGAAACCGAGCCGCGCACCACAGTTTCTTTTTACAAATACTTCTCCATCGACGATCCCAAGGCGTTTCGCGACAGCCTGTACGTTCAGTTTGAAAAACTGAAGGTGTTTGGCCGCATCTACGTGGCGAAAGAGGGCATCAACGCGCAGATCAGCGTGCCTCAGCATAACTTCGACGCGTTCAAAGCCGCGCTGTTCGCCTCGCACCCGGCGCTGGATCAGGTACGCCTGAATATCGCGCTCGAAGACGACGGCAAATCCTTCTGGGTGCTGCGCCTCAAGGTGCGTGAGCGTATCGTGGCCGACGGCATCGATGACGAAAGTTTCGATCCGAGCAACGTCGGCGAGTATCTGCAGGCCGAGCGCGTCAATCAGATGATCGACGATCCGAATACGGTATTTGTCGATATGCGCAACCACTATGAGTACGAAGTCGGCCACTTCGAAAACGCCATCGAGGTGCCGTCGGATACCTTCCGCGATCAGTTGCCGATGGCGGTGGAGATGCTGCAGGACAGCAAAGACAAGAATATCGTCATGTACTGTACCGGCGGCATTCGCTGTGAAAAAGCCAGCGCCTATATGCTGCACAACGGTTTTAAAAACATCTACCACGTGGAAGGCGGGATCATCGAATACACCCGCAAAGCGAAAGAACAGGGGTTGCCGCTGAAGTTTATCGGCAAAAACTTCGTGTTCGATGAGCGCATGGGCGAGCGCATCTCCGACGATGTGATCGCCAACTGCCACCAGTGCGGAGCGCCGTGCGACACTCATACCAACTGCAAGAACGACGGCTGCCATCTGCTGTTCATTCAGTGCCCGAGCTGCGCCGCCAAGTTTGAAGGATGCTGCAGCGAGATTTGCCGCGAAGAGCTGAAGCTGCCGCGCGAAGAGCAGCGCGCGCGCCGTGCCGGCCGTGAAAATGGCGTCAAGATCTTCAATAAGTCGAAAGGCTTGCTGCAGACCACGATGCACATTCCGGCACCGGAAGAAGAAGGCCCAGCCCGCTGAGCCTGAGGAAATGAGAAGCCCGGCCGCCAAGCCGGGCTTTTTTTTATTTCTCGCGCACGCCTTCTACGGAGATGATCAGCTCAACGTCTTGCGACGCCGGGCCCAGATCGGTGGTGATGCCGAAATCTTTCAGCTTGATCTTGCCGTTGGCTTCAAAGCCGGCGCGGTAGCCGCCCCACGGATCGTTGCCCTGGCCAATCAGTTTGGCGTCCAGCGTAACCGGTTTGGTGACGCCGTTCAGCGTCAGGTTGCCGACCACCGCATAACCGTCGCCGTTTTTCTTCACTTCGGTGGATTCAAACTTGGCCTGCTTGTTCTTCTCCACGTTGAGGAATTCGGCGCTGCGCAGGTGCTTGTCGCGCTCGGCATGGTTGGTGTCGACGCTGGCGGTATTGATGGTCACGTTGACCTTGTCCTTCGAAGGATCTTTTTCGTCGAAGGTGAAGCCACCGTCGAAGTCTTTAAAGCTGCCGTACAGCCAGCTGTAGCCCAGATGCTGGATGCGGAACTCGATAAAGGCGTGCTGGCCCTGTTTGTCGATCTTGTAGTCCGCCGCCAGTGCGGAACCGGCGCTCAGCAGCAGGGCGCCTGCGGTCAGGCCCAATACGGTCTTTTTCAACATAGCAATCTCCATAAATCCAAAGGTTAATCGGCGCTGCTACCCAGCATCCGTTTCAAAGTGACATCACGATCGATAAAGTGATGTTTAAGCGCGGCCAGCCCGTGCAGTACCGAGAGCACTACCACGGCCCAGGCCAGGTAAAGGTGTATGGCGCCGGCGGTGTCGGCCTGTTCCGCCATGCCGGTCACGGTGGCGGGCACGTCGAACCAGCCGAATACGCTGATCGGTTGGCCGTCGGCGGTGGAGATCAGATAGCCGCTGATCAGAATGCCGAACAGCACGGCGTACAGCGCCAGATGCGCGAGGATGGCGCTGACGCGAGTGAGGCGGCCATAGCTGGCCAGCGGCTTGGGTGGCGGCGAGACAAAGCGCCAGATCACGCGGATCACCATCACGATGAACAGCAGCGTGCCGATGCTTTTGTGGATCTCCGGCGCCTGGTGGTACCAGACGTCGTAATAGCCCAGCGTGACCATCCACAGGCCGAGCGCGAACATGCCGTACACCGTCAGCGCCACCAGCCAGTGGATCAACACTGACACATGGCCGAAACGATCGGCGGTATTTTTCCAGAGCATCCTGTTTCCTTCGATTACCGATTGGCTGGCTGCAATAATTAAACTTTAGGAAACATAAAATCAATAATAAATTTAACTATGTTACTTCTTAGAAATATTAGTCAGTGAATTTGTTTGAGATGTTCGTGAACCTTCAGATAAATCGTTGAAGATGATATTGTTTCTCTCGCCCGGTGATTGTGCTAGTTGTTGAAAATTAGGCTTATTATCTATTAATGTCAGCTTTTGTCATTTTACGTAAACCTCGCGTGAGTTGCCCGGTGAGATTATTTGTTGGCAAAGGTTATGCCTATTTTTTGCGGCGCAGAGCAGGGCGGAAAGATTAACGTTGTCGAACGGTTTCGCTAAATCCCCTGCGGTGCAGCGGCGGATTTTGCTACCATTAGCGCCAAGAGACGGCCCCATGAGGCCGGTTAACCCAGTGAAATAACAAGGAAACGTCATGGGCCGAACCCGCGTGACCGACAGCAGCCTGCGTCTGGCCGTCCTGCTGGCGATGTTGGTGATCATTTTGGCCGGGGTGAAAGCCGCCGCCGACATCGTGGTGCCGTTTTTGCTGGCGGTATTTCTCGCTATGGTGTTGAACCCGCTGGTGGCGATGCTGGAACGCAAGCGGGTGCCGCGTATCGTCGGGGTGACGCTGCTGCTGACGGCGGTGATCGTGGTCGTGATGCTGTTTATCGGCATGCTGGGTGCTTCGCTGAACGAATTCGCCCGCTCGCTGCCGCAGTACCGCGGCATGATGATCGAGAAGCTGCGCGAGCTGCAGCATTACGCCGATCGCTTCAATATCAGCCTCTCCAGCGAAGCGATGCTGCAGTATGTCGATCCCAGCGCGGCGATGAATCTGGTCACCCGCATGCTGGGGCACCTGTCTGGCGCCATGACCAACGTCTTCCTGCTGCTGATGACCGTGGTGTTTATGCTGTTCGAAGTGCAGCTGCTGCCTTACAAGCTGCAGCAGGCGCTGGATAAGCCGAACGAGGGGCTCGCCGCGATGCGGCGGGCGCTGGACGGCGTGACGCGCTATCTGGTGATTAAAACCATCATCAGCCTGGCCACCGGGGTGATCGTCTGGATCTTCCTGGCGGCGGTCGGCGTGCGTTTTGCCTTTATCTGGGGGCTGCTGGCGTTTCTGCTCAACTATATTCCCAATATCGGCTCGGTGTTGGCCGCCATTCCGCCGCTGATTCAGGCGCTGTTGTTCAACGGGCTGGGTGATGCGCTGGTGGTGGCGGGCGGCTTTATCGCTGTCAACATGGTGATCGGCAATATCCTCGAACCGCGGGTGATGGGGCGCGGGCTGGGGCTGTCGACGCTGGTGGTGTTCCTGTCGCTGATCTTCTGGGGCTGGCTGCTCGGCCCGGTGGGCATGTTGCTGTCGGTGCCGCTGACGATCGTGGCGCGCATCGCGCTGGAGACCACCGAGGGCGGCTATCGGCTGGCGGTTATCCTGGGGGACGGCCGCCCGCCGCGCCAGCCTCCGGCGGCGCCGGAGTGAGGCGAGTTTTATTGCCACGTTGGGGCGCGTGTTGTTAAGGCGTTCTGAATAGGCCACCCAATGGTGACTTAATGCTTTTATCTGATGGTTGTATCTGAGGTCAGGCTGGCTCAATAATGTATAGCAGGTACATCAAGGGGTTATGCACTATATGTAGTGTTGATTTACATCTTGCGACCTTATATTGATATTATTCTTCACTCGAGTTTTTATAATAAATAATCGCCAAGTAAACTTGTCGTAGTCAAGCTCGTACCTCGCTTAACTAAGAAAAAATTAATAGGGATTAAACTTGCGTTTTTCCTCCTTTCAGTCGAAAAGAACGCCGAGTTTTTGAGTCTTGCTTCGTCGACAAAAAATAATAACCACCTCAAAATAACTGCCTCGTTAGTAGCTAACGCACTTCGTTTGTTTAGGGATCGGGCTGTTAAAACCCTTAAATAAAACTACTCAAAGTAACTACTGAAAAGCCAGTTAGTAGAAAGGTAAGTCGTCGCCCTCGTTAGTGAGTCGGGAAGTCCAATGGCCGAGTTAGTCCTTGATGGTGGAAGGGTATAATTGAGATATGATAGAGTACTGTAAAATAGAAACAAAGGACTAAAAAATGGCGGGCTTCGCAGCGGAGTATAAGGATTTACTTACTATTAGTTTTAGTGCGCTATCATTTATTGTGCATGTATTGCTCTATTCTTTTCGGTAAGAACAAACATCCGCGATAAAGAGAAGTTGCGAATAACAGCACGTACTGTCGTCGAACCGATCTACAATAAGGTCTATAAAATTGAAGTTACAATAATAAAAAGAGTACAAAATTAAGAACTCCAAAAAACTAGTATAAAGATTAATAAAAGAAGGGTGAGTTAGCTATGGGATTAAATTGGAATGGAATAAAAAATATAGCAGATATTACTAAAATAACCATTTTTGCGTACTCATGCTATTTCTTCTTTAGGATGGGGGAGGCAGTTTTTTATGGCTACCCATTTAGTTATATAAGTGTGGATTCATCGAGTTTGTTTTCAGTACTGATAAAGTCATTAATGGCTTTGCTGGTTGCTTTCTTTATTATAAAGGCAGCAATTAAATCATCACAAGGTGCTATTTGGAATACTTTTCTTGTACTTGTTAGTCTGGTGATACTTTCCGTATTGATGTATCTTAAGAATAGAAACCTACATGAGGTTTCTTCTGTCTTTGTTTTTTGTGTTATAATTTACTATTCATTGTTTTCCATTGCCGATTCAATAAGAGAACTCAATAAAGCTGATGAGGGAAGCGTGCAAGGACAATGGCTTTTAAAAGCTGTTTTTTATTCGTGGCTTATATGTTTCTCATTAGGAAATTACTACTATGGTTTCGCCCCTAATGGGTTATATCAGGATAAGGATGGACGTGTAATCATAGCTCAATACAATGACAAGTACATAATGAAAAAGTGTCAAAGCAATGGGGTTATGGCAACATATATAGTTGATATTCCAGATGGTATGTTAACTCCAGTACCGGAAAATTATTTTGTTCGAGACGTTTTGAAAGCGAAATGTAAAGTACAATCAACCACGAGCGATATAAAAGCTGAGTAATGTTCTTTTTTGTCAGAGAGTGAGAGTGAGAAGAATACTTTTTGGACTGGTGATGATCTCTCCAGTACTTCACGCAGCAACCATACCTAACTTCGTCTGCACTGATATACGTGGTGGTAAGTGGCGAACGGATGAATCGTACTATACCCGTATGAGTATTGAACAAGTACCTACTTCTTATGAAATTTTCAAGTATGCAACTGATGAAAAACATAAGTACTACTCAGAAATCAATGTAGTTAACCATCCTGAAAAAGATGGTTATTATTACGGGAATTTGTACTCTAGTCCAGATGGGTTAGATAGTTTTGATTTGAAATGTGAGAAGACTAAATGAACAGAAAACAATTCATAATCAGTAATGGTGCAACATGTAATAACTGGACATGGAGTTGGTCATTCGTTAATCACGATAAAAAAATAGTAATCTTTGGTGCTTGGGATGTAGAGAGTGAACAGGAAAGATCAGTAATACTACGTGAGAGATGGGAAACAGTACTGACAAATGGAAAATATAGACGGCAACCCGGTTATACTCAAGCACTAGATCATATAAAACTAATAGAACAGGGTTATCAACTTTATACTTTTGATATGGTACATTCAGAAAGAGAAGACAACCCGAATGTATCAGTAATCGAAGGTTTTACTCCTGAGCTGAAAAAGAGATATCTGCGGAAAGAGGGAGAAACGTGGTACGCATATTATGACGCAAACCCATATCCTGATGATTTGAACACACAAGATAACTACATTGAAGGTGCGAAGAAGCGTATAACCGTGAATGCCTATGAACGTGATCCAAGAGCACGACAGGCTTGCATTGTTCGTCATGGTACTACGTGCAAAGGTTGTGGTTTCAATTTTGAGAAGGTCTATGGTGAACACGGAAAGGGCTTCATCCACGTACACCATATAAAACCGATACATACTCTTGGTGCGAATTATGAACTGGATCCAGAAGAACATCTAATACCCCTATGTCCCAACTGTCATGCTATGGTGCATAGAGGTGATGAAGTACTTAGTATTGAAGCACTAAGATTACTAATCAAGTCCTGATACAGCTATTTCTTTGGGCTGTACTCGAAATAATTTTTTAAGTACTTCCCATTTCGGAAGTACTTCTTAAACGTAGAAATAGATTTATCATAAGGTGTTTCTTCTGGTACATCTGAACTCCCATATAGATAGTTTTTATCTCTTATTAGAATTTCACATAGAAGGTGAATATCCATCGCAGCAAAGGGGCTGTTTTTTGATAATGGGTTGAAATCTTTAAATAACGGGTCGTTATCGTTTGGATAAAATTCTGGGGGGGTTCTAGATAAAATTTCTGATAAAACATTTGCTATATTAGATATTTTAGAGAATAAAACCTTGTTGATAGATGCAAAGTTATCATATTCCTGTTTTTTTCCCGGGAGCATACTCCAGCCATATGCCTCAAGACTGTCAATTAATCCTTCGACTTCACGAGTTATTTTTCTATTTTCTTTTAGTTTGTGTTTTAAATTGTCTAGATCTTGACTCAAGGTTTCTTTTAGATTGCTTTCTTCGTCTTCATTTTGGAATACACCATTTTTTCCGGAAATATAATTTTTGATATCAGTGTCTAATATGTTTATGACAGAGAGGTTTAAGGTTTTCTCTAATTGCGGTAGTAATTCAAGATTGATTTTCTTTGTTATTTCGTATCCATCCTTTTTAACCATATCAGAAAAATAATCTTTGGCGATTCTATAACCACCAAAAGCAACCAAAGCCATGAGTATATTGGCACCCGCACTAATCCAATCTGTTAATGAACCTAGTTCCATTTTCTTATCCGTGCTGTAGTAGAGAGTACTGATCAACAGCAGTACTACAAGAGTGAGTAGTACTATAACTAGTCCAATAATAATTCTATTTGCTAATTTCATTTTCATGATACTACTTCTTTTTATCAAGAAACTTGAAAAGTACTTCAATTTGAAGATTTGAAACATCTTCACACTTATTTTTTAAGTGGGAAAAATCATCAAGTTTATCTTTGATTGGTTTTGGTTCTGTTAGGTTGACGTTATAAGGACTACGTAAAGTCGAAATAAAGTTTAACATTGATAATGTCTGATTGGATAATACTTGATTAGGTTCAATTTTGTATCTTGAACAGCAAGCCAATAATTTTCGTGATTTCAGTATATCAGAAAGAATTTGATGATAGGAGGTTTCATATTTCTCAATCATAGAATCATTTGATTCCGCAGCCTCAGAAAGTGAAAAAACTCTATCTAACTGAAGGTAGGTATTCTCAAATTGTTCTATTACCTTCATTGCATACTCAAAACGTACTTCATTATGCTTTGACTCAAACCAATCAGGAGCTTTCTTATAAGCCATATAGGCTACGAATAAAGTACCGGCAGTACTTAAAGAGCTTATCCAATCAGTAATCATTTTCGTATCAAACCCACAGAGTATAGAAATTAGTAGTAACAGTACTGCAAGTAGTAGTGATATAACTAGCCCGATAATAATTCTATTTGTCCATTTCACCTTTATATCCTCAAAGAAAAGCCCCATAACCAAGGAGAAGAAACAGTTAGGGGGCTTTCTGTCAGTGTCGGCAATCACTGGTACATGATGTACAGAATCATGATAACTGTTACACCACTTCATGAAAAGATGCTAGAGTGCATAAACTGTACTAATCATAAGGATATGTAATGCAGATCATGCGAATGGAGTACGATGACTTAGCCTTGATGAGTGGTAAGGCAACTCTACATGTATATGGTCTAGGAACCTTCAAGGTGTTCAGTGGGCGAGAACGCTACATCAACAACCCGAACTGTACAGCTATCCCCGATTATGGGGCTATTCCCGTAGGGCAGTACTACATTGTTGATAGGCCACCGTCGAGTATTGGAAACACGATCAAGAACTTTGGCGGCGATCTGATCAACGGCACAAATCACAATGAATGGCTTGGATTGTTCAACTCAGAGACTATGAGTGATCACGTGTTCGTTAATGGCGTACAACGTGGTGGCTTTCGTTTGCATCCACTACGGCCAAATGGTTCAGGTGAATCGTGGGGGTGTATCACTTTCTTCAGTGTGCCAGACTTTCAAACAGTCCGCAGCCGTTTAATAAACACAAAGCAATCGCGTGTGCCTGGGTCTAGAAATGGGCTACTTGCATACGGACGTGTAGACGTAAGAGGGATATCCCGTTTTGAAAAATGCAATTAAAATCATTGTATATGTTGTACTGGCAGTACTGATCATTCGCTTTGTACATCCAGTAGGGTACATAGTGGGAACTCTTGCCGATTGGTCATATCATCTCATGTCATCGGAAGGGTTTGGATGGGTAGATAATGTAACCGAATGGGGAACAGACAACGTTTCACTTGCCGTAAGTATCTTTGCTGTTCTGATCATTGCTTGGATTCTTTCAGTACTGGTAAATATCATCAAGAAGGTATTAAGACTATGACTACTATTCGTTTATCAATACACCCAAGTCGTACTAAACAAAAACAGATGAGTTTGTGAACGCAATTAAAAATGAACTAAGTGAATGCAACGTTATATTTTCATTTGAGGGCGTAGTTGTTAGAGGGGAGAACTACCCAACGGTAGTAAAAAATATTTTAGCCCCCGGTGATGTTTATGATGACATTGAACAACGAATTGCAAAAGTAAGAGCCTTTCTGATAGCATAATAAGGTCCGGTGTACTAATAAAGGGCGTCACCCAAAGTAATGTATTAGTACTCCCGGACAAGCCAACCACCTGCACGTCTCACCACGCGATTTAATTCACACCGTCAATACTGTACAAAGGTTCTCTCAATGCTTAGAGCAATGGCTCGGTCTGCCTGCATCTTTAACTTGAGATAGGACATGCGTTATCATTTCCTTTGATGTGGAATACATTAGGCGTTCATATATTGAACAGAAAATAATGCAAGGATGACCAATGAAGAGAGCAATTGCATATATCGTATTGACTCTGATCTACTTTGTCGTACTGGCTGAAGTGGTTTTCAGGCGTCTATCAGAGGATACGTACTTAAAGGTGGCGAAGATCTCAAACCCACTAGGTTTAATGAGTTCATCGTTTGACTCTCTAATTGTCATGCTCATTTTATTGTCGATCGTTATTTCTTGGGTAACGATGCGTCTTATCTCAAAGCGTAGAGATTGATAGCTTAATAATGTCCGGTGCCCTAATAAAAGGGTATCTCAGGACTAATAAATTAGTATTACCGGAAAAATTACCTTTTCCTCCATTAGATTTTATTTATTGGAAGCCCCATTGAATAATGGTTCATCCATCGCAATCGTCTCCGATGCTGCCGGAGTGAGGAAGATTTTTCCGCTCACGCCGGGTTGTGCGGCATGCTGCAGCGCCGCTGCGTACTGATGCAAAGGATAAATCGCGGCGGGTGGGCGCAGCGCCAGCTGGCCGCGCCGCAGCAGCTGGAACAACTGATAAAACGCCATCTGCCATTGCGCCGGCGCCGCCTGTGCGTTCCATTTGCGCAGGTGGAACAGCGAAGCGCGCAGCTTTAACTCGTCCACCACGCGCCGCCAGTCTACCTGGCGGCCGCTCAGCAGGCCCAGCGCCACAAAATCGCCGCCGGAGCGCACCGCCCGCGCCAATTGCAATCCGTCTTCTCCACCGATGCAGTCGATGGCCGCACGGGCGCCAAAATTCGTCATTTCCACCAGCTGCGGCGCTTCGATAACGCGCCAGGCGCCGGCGGCCAGTAAAGCCTGGCGATGAGCGGCGTTGCGCACCACGACCGCCAGACGAATGCCGCGCAGCGCCGTCAGCTGCGCCAGCAGCAGGCTGACAGCGGAGCCGCCGCCGTTGAGCAGCAGTACGTCGCCGGCGTTGAGCGGCAGCCATTGCGTCAACAGCACCCAGCAGGTGAGCGGGTTGATATAGATTTGCGCTGCGCCAGCGTCGTCGATGTCGTCCGGCACCCAGATCACCCGATCCTCAGGCAGCGTGACGAAGGTTTGCCAACTGCCGTTACCCGCTACCGCCAGCGCGCGTCGGCCCGTTGAATGCCCATTCTGCGGATTGACGATGATGCCTACGCCTTCATATCCCGGCACCTGCGGCAGGGCGGTGCGGTGCGCGTATTGGCCGTGGATCGGGATCAGATCGGAAGGGTTGATCGGGGCATAGCGCATCTGCAATAACCGCTGCCCGGGGCGCAGCAGCGGTCTGCTCATCTGCTGCAATTCCAGCACCTGGGTGGGATCGCCGAAGCGGCTGAAGCTCAATCGGGGAAATAACGGCGGCATGGCTTACATGACGAAGAAGAAATAGACATCCAACGCCAGCAGCACCAGCCACAGACAAAGGTAAAGCACCAGGTGCTCCCGCACATTGTTGACGATAGCCGCCAGTATTCGGTTTAACATTTCAGCCGCCTGAAGAGAAGGACCCTTGATTATAGTCCTTTTCTCGGCGTCTTTTACAGCGCGCCGCGCGTGAGTGCTGGAAGAGCGGCGATAAAAAAGCCTGCGTTATCGCAGGCTTGATGTTATACCGCCAGCAGCGCCAGCGGCGTCGAATTGGTTGGCGTGCTCGGTGGATAGAAATAGCGCAGCACGTTATACAGCGAGTAGAACTCCAGCCGGTTGCGCGCGTTGATCTTCTCCGTGATGTGACGCTTGTGCACGTACACCGTATGCGAGCTGATCTGCAGCTTTTTCGCGATGCGGTAGTTCGGCATCTCCGCCATCCAATATTTCATTACCGTCAGTTCTTGCGGGCTGAACAGGGAACGCTCTTCGCCGTCATCGGCCAGCGCCAGCGGATTTTCGCGCAGCGTGCGTAAGGTGAGCGGCAGAATGCTTTTATTGAACAGAAAGGCATTATCGGCAATGCGCATTGGCGCTTCGCTGTAAGGATAAGGTGTATCGAGATAGATAAACAGCAAGGCGGACTGGCTGGCTTCCATAAATGCCTGCAGCTGTGCGTCCGCTTCGTTATAGCGGCATTGGTTGCTGAGGTTCACCAGAATGTGGCTCGGCTGAAAGCTGGCCAACAGCGGCGTAGCGTATTCAATGCTGTGGCAGCACTTGATCGTCGTAATCCCACTATCAGCAAAGTAGCTGGCTATACCGACCCGGGTGAAGCAGCATTCGTCCACGACAAGTAGTTTCATGGTGACGTCCTTGTTGAAAGCCGATGGAGCATATCTTCTGTAAAATAGGACTTACACTGCAAGTGTTCAATTCGGAAATTCAAATGCTGAATGCAAGAAATTTCCGTTATCAGAATTTTTACTTGGTATTTAAAAGAGTTAGCAGGTTAATAAATTGTAACCGGCAGATTTCGCTGTCCAGGGCGCGACGGGAACGTGGACAGCGAAATCCTTCGCTTAGCTGAATCGCTTCAGACCAAAGCTGGAGAGGTCAACCGGCGGCGCTTTGTCCTGCGCGAACAGCGCGGCGATCTCGCCCAGTGCGCTGGCGAACTTGAAGCCGTGGCCGCTCAAGCCGCTGATGACCATCAGGCGATCGCAATCCGGCAGGGTATCGATAATAAAATCTTCGTCGGGGCTCATATCATAACTGCAGGCTTCGCCGTGTAAACATACGCCTACACCCGGCAAAAATTGCCGCAGGAAGGAGAAAACTTCCGTGCCGTCGCTGGCGTAGCTACCGAAGGGTTTGCGCTGTTCGGGAGCATCCATCGGCTGGCCGCCGTCGTGTTTGCCCACTTTCAGGCCATCGTTATCCGCCGGGAAGCCGTAATAGTGCGTGCCGTCCTGCGCTTCGACGGTAAAGGCCGGGAAGCGATTGTTCACGCTGTAGCGGCCGTCCGCCTGATGCCAGGAGAATACCTTGCGCAATGGCGCGATAGGCAGCTGCGGCAACAGCGCTTTCACCCAGGTGCCTGCGGTGACCACCGCTTTTCGCGCCGTGAAACGCCCTTCGCCGGTGACGATCTCAACACCGCCATCAATGGGGTTCACCGCGCTGACCGGGCAGTTGAACAGCTGGCTGCAGCCGGCCTCTTTCGCCAGTTTGATCAGGCTGGCAACCGCCAGTTCGGAGCGCAGGAAGCCGGCGTCCGGCTCGAAGACGCCGACGTAACCTTCCGGCGCGCGGAATTCCGGCCAGCGTTGAGCGATCTGTTCGGCGCTGAGGGTTTGCGCATTCAGGCGAAACTTTTGCGCGCTCTGCTGAGCATTGCGAATGAATTCGGAGTGCTGCGGCCCCAGGTTGAGCACGCCGCACGACTGGAACAGTTCTTCACCGGATTGTTGAATCAGCGCATTCCACAGCGCCTGTGCGCGCAGCACCAGCGGCACGTACTTTTCACCTTCGCCGTAAGCGTGACGAATGATGCGGGTATCGCCGTGATGGCTGCCGTTGCGATGTGGAGGAATGGCGCTGTCGATCATCAGCGCTTTCAAGCCGGCCCGGGTAGCGTAATACCCTGCCGCCGCGCCGACTGAACCGCTGCCCACCACGATCAAATCATATTCCACGTGCCCACCCTCTCTGATAGCAATTGCTTATCGCCCCATGATAAAAGGTTGGCGAGCGCAATGCACTGATTGAACGGTGAAAGGCAAAGAAAAAGGCGCCGGGAACGGTCACGGCGCCTTAGGGTTAGGGGACGATGAATCAATGTTTTCTGCGATCAAGATCCTGGTAATCCGTAGCTTCAATCTTGGCGATGCCGGCCTCTAAAATATTGATTAATTGACGGGCGACATCTGTAGTCAGCCAAAGCGTTCGGTCTACTTGGGCTTCTTCGGGCGTTTGGTCTAGTGAAGACAGGTAATGAAGGCGTATCATCATGGCGTCGTAAACGTCGACAGTACTGATATCCCAACCGACAAGCGGGTGCGTCTGAATTACTTCATCATTTCTGTCCATAAAGACCCCTTATTGAGTAGTAACTACCGTGAGTGACTAACGAGGATCAATGCGGCTCATCATCATGAGAGCAATTACAGTATACGCATCCGCTTTCATCGGTGGAGAGGGTTGTCACCGAAATTTGCAAAATAAATATTTATTTGAACAATTATTCTACAAATTTGTATGTGCAGCAGCGGATGAGCAGAGCGCAGCGCGTTATTCCGCGTCGGCAGGCGGCGATGCGCCATGCAGACATTTTTCCAGCTCTTCGGCCAAATGGGCGAAATGCTTTTGCGTTTCGGCATCGCGATTCTGGCTGTGCGATTCCAGCTTCAGGCTGTGGATCAGCCGTTGGTTGGCTTTGTCATCCAGGCTGAAGGCCAGATAAGAAAAAGCCACTTCCAGTACGTTCAAGCGCCTTTTCTGATCGGCTATCAGCGCCAGCAGTTCGCCAAACGTCATTGCGTCTTCGGATTTCACCTTGTCCGGGGCCATGCTTACTCCTTTGCGTTAAATACAGCGCTGAGGCGGATTTTGTTCCAGAGTAAGGGTAAGCGATGAATGGACAGGGCGCCAGAAACAAAAAAGCCGGAGAGCGACCCCCGGCAAAAACAGCATTGCAGTGTTATTCTGCGCTAAACCATTCGTCTGCGCTTTCCCAGGTTTCCTGAAGGATTTCCTCGATCAGATCCCGGTCGGTTTTGGCGCCCCCCAGCACGGAGAGCCCGTTGGCGCCGGCATAACGTACGTGCACGACGGCGTCTGGAAACTGGCGGTTGACCCGCTTGCCCAGTTCTCCGGTCAGCGCCTCAATGGCGCCCGCCGGCAGCGGCCGGGTTTTATCTATAGTGACTTCAACACGCATAATTGCCCCCGAAGCGATTCACTGTTTATTTATACAGTTAACCAAGTGCGGGGGCAAGAGGGCGAAGCAAAAATATCAGTCTTTCAGCGACCAGTTCAGGGTTTCACCCGCCAGGAAGGGGATCACGGATTCATTGCCGAGGGCGATCTCTTCCGGCTGGGTGGTTGGCACGCGCTGCAGTTCGATGAAGTCTTCGTTGAGCGGCAGGCCATAGAAGCGCGGGCCGTTGAGCGAGCAGAAGGCTTCAAAGTGCTCCAACGCGCCGAGTTGTTCGAACACGGCGGCGTAAGCCGGGATGGCATTCGGCGCGTTGAAGCAACCGGCGCAGCCACAGCTGGACTCTTTACGGTGCTTGAGGTGCGGCGCGGAGTCGGTGCCAAGGAAGAAGCGGTCCGAGCCGCTGGCCACCGCCTGACGCAGCGCCTCCTGGTGGACATTGCGCTTGAGGATCGGCAAGCAGAACAAGTGTGGGCGAATGCCACCGACCAGCATGTGGTTACGGTTGAACATCAGGTGCTGCGGCGTGATGGTGGCGCCGAGGAAACGATTGCCTGCCTGCACATATTGCGCCGCTTCCTTGGTGGTGATGTGCTCGAAGACGATCTTCAGCTCAGGGAAATGCTGGCGAATCGGTTCCATCACCTGTTCGATAAAGCGCGCCTCGCGGTCGAAGATATCGACGGCGGGATCGGTCACTTCGCCGTGGATCAGCAAAGGCATGCCGATTTTTTGCATCTGCTCGAACAACGGGTAAATGCCGGTCACGTCGCTGACGCCGTGGCTGGAGTTGGTGGTGGCGTTGGCCGGATACAGCTTGGCGGCAGTAAACACCCCTTGCTCGAAGCCGTTGACCAGTTCACTGGCCGCCAGGGAGTTGGTCAGGTAGCAGGTCATCAGCGGAGTGAAGTTGTGCCCCTGCGGGACCGCCGCCAGAATGCGATCGCGGTAGGCGCGCGCGGCGGCTACGGTCGTTACGGGCGGAACCAGGTTCGGCATCACGATCGCCCGGCCAAATACCTGACTGGTATAGGGCACCACCGTTTTCAGCATTTCATCGTCACGCAGGTGGATATGCCAGTCGTCTGGGCGGCGGATTTTCAGAACTTGAGGTTGTGCGGTCATCTAGCTAGGCTCCGGCGGTCAAATACGTCTAATGAAAAGCGAATAATGGGTTTATTCACGCCGGGGTGTAAGGATAAGCGGAAAGTGCCGCAGATGCATCTGTTTGTTGCCGACAAGTTGAAATCAATAGCGCGGCGGGCGCATAGTAACCGGGATTTCAACGATGCCGACGCCAATACCGTCGACCTTCATCAAGTGGAAAGGGAGAAAGCAATGGAAGTACGCGTTATCGCCACCCTGCAAGCGAAAGCGGGATTTGAAGCCGCCGTCAGCGAAGCGGTGCACGACATTATCGAGCCGAGCCGCCAGGAGTTGGGCAACCTGCAATATGACTTGCATCGCGATCTGGAAAAGCCGGGTGTTTTCGTGTTCTTTGAGCGTTGGGCCAGCAGCGAAGCGCTGGATAAGCATAATGAGACGGCGCATTTTCAGCAGTTCGTCAGCCGGCTTGACGGCAAGCTGGATGTTCTGGACATCAAAAAACTGAAGAAGATCGCCTGAGTATTTTACAGGCAAGAAAAAACCCGCCGATGGCGGGTTTTTTTAGGGGTGCAGATTAACTTATTCGTTAACCGGCTGCGGTTTGGTGGCCGGCGCGGTTGCCTGGCTCACCGCCGAATGGCCGCCTGCGGAGCCTTTGCCTTCGAAGTTGAAGGAAGGGCGCTGCCAGTCGCTGTGCTTGCGTTCTTCCGGTACATAGGCTGGTGCCGGCGCTTTGGTCATCGGTGCAGTGGCGATGTGTTTGTACAGCACGTTCTGCACGGCTTTCACCGGCGCCGGCTGCTGAGCAACCACTGGCGCAGGGGCTGTTTCCACCGGAGCGGCTTCCACGGCTGCCGCCGTAGGTGCAGCTTCTACCACTGGCGTTTCTTTCGCTGGCGTGGCTTCTACCGGCGCAGTTTCGACCACAGGCTCGTCCTCGACCGACTTAGCTTCAACTACAGGCTCTGCAGCAACGGTTTCAACTACCGGCTCGGCTTCCACTGCCGGGGCAGTCTCTTCCACTTTCGGCTCTTCAACCGCGGCTTCCGCCGGCGCCGGGGTTTCCTCGGCCGGGATAGCAACGGCAGGCGCTACGGCTGCAGCTTCTTCCGTGACGGTGACGGCGGCAGTTTCAACGGCGGCTTCTGGTGCCGGTTCGTTGACGCTGGCCGCGGCCTGGGTTTCTTCCACGGCAACGTTGTGTTGTTCAACCGCTGCGGCGACAACCGGTGCCTGCTCTACGGCTTCGGTCTGCACTTCGGCTTCTTCAACCTGAGCGACCGGGTAGCTTACCCAGACTTTGCCCGATGCCATTTCCGGCGAAGCGAAGGCACCCGCCAGCGGCATTGGAGATTGCAGCGGGTAACGCTCATCGCGGTAACGACGGCGGCGCTGGCCGCTGACGCGCAGGTGGCGCGGTGAACGGCGGGAACGGCGCGGCATGCCTTCGCCGTTGCCGCGGCTTTCGCCCTGGGCATCGTCTTCCGGCTGTGCGGCAACGGTTTCCGGCAGCAGCTTGACGCTGTCGTCGGCGGTCGGCTGCGCGTCTTCGGCTTTCGCTACCGGCGCTTTCGGCGCCAACAGCTCTTCCGCTGCGCGCTGCAGCTCTTCTTCGGCAGACAGGATACGCACTTTCTGCGTCAGCGTGCGGCGCTGACGGCGCTGCATGTTCTGCTGCTGGCGTTCTTCCTGCTCTTCGTCGGTGCTCTCGACCGCTTCAACGCTTTCCAGCGCTTTCACTTCCTGCTGAGCCTGACGTTTCTCTTCCTGACGGCGACGCTGGCGTTCAGCGCGCTGCTCACGGCGTTGCTGCTGATCTTCGCGCGGCGCTTTAGCGCTTTCTTCCGAAGCGGTTTCCTCCGCTACCGGCGCGTTCTGCTGCTGGTTGCGGCGGTTACGGCGCTGCTCATCGCGGGACTCACGCGATTCACGGCCTTCACGGTTCTCACGCGGTTCACGGTTGTCGCGCTCGCGATTGTCACGGCCTTCACCGCGCTCTTTACGCTCGCCGCGTTCCGGACGTTCGCCACGCTCACCGCGCTCTTTACGGCCGGTACCTTGGCGGCGCTGACCGCGACGATCCTGACGACGGTTTTCACCGTTGCCTTCCGCTTTCGGCGTTTCGGCCGGTTTGGCTTCTTCGACGGCAGGTTGTTCTTCACCGGCGAACAGGCTCTTCAGACCACCGAACAGGCGGCCCAGGAAGCCCGGCTTGGCGGCGACCGGCGCTGCGGCTTTCGCCTTGGCGGCGGCAGCGACAGGTTTGGCCACGGCGACGGGCTCTTCAGCCGGCGGCGGCGCATCGGCGGACAGCGAGAAGGAAGCCAGGGCCGGTTGCTCCGGACGCTTGCGTTCCATCGGCGCATCTTCCAGCGGGCGCTCCATGTCTTCTTCGTGCAGCTTCGGCAGCAGGTAGCTGAGGGTGGAAGTCTCTTCGCCCTTGCGCACGCGCAGCACAGAGTAGTGTGGAGTTTGCATCTGATCGTTCGGCACGATGACGGCTTTCACGCCGCCCTGGCGTTTTTCGATCGCGCTGACGGATTCGCGCTTTTCGTTCAGCAGGTACGAAGCGACCTGAACCGGCACGATAGCGTGAACTTCTTTGGTGTTTTCCTTCAGCGCTTCTTCTTCGATCAGGCGCAGAATGGACAGCGCCAGCGATTCGTTGTCGCGAATGGTGCCGGTGCCGTTACAGCGTGGGCACACGTGGTGGCTGGACTCGCCCAGCGACGGGCTGAGGCGCTGACGTGACATTTCCAGCAGGCCGAAGCGGGAGATGCGGCCGATTTGGATGCGCGCGCGGTCTTGGCGCACGGCGTCACGCAGGCGGTTTTCCACTTCGCGTTGGTGGCGTACCGGCGTCATGTCGATGAAGTCGATGACGATCAGGCCGCCGAGGTCGCGCAGGCGCAGCTGGCGAGCGATCTCGTCCGCCGCTTCCAGGTTGGTGTTGAACGCCGTCTCTTCGATGTCGCCGCCGCGGGTTGCGCGCGCGGAGTTGATATCGATGGCGGTCAGCGCTTCGGTGCTGTCGATGACGATCGAGCCGCCGGACGGCAGGCGCACTTCGCGCTGGAAGGCGGATTCGATCTGCGATTCGATCTGGTAGTGGCTGAACAGGGGAATTTCACCGCTGTACAGTTTGATTTTGCTGCTGAAATCCGGGCGACCCAGCGCAGCGATGTGCTCTTTGGCCAGATCGAGAATTTTCGGGTTGTCGATCAGGATTTCGCCGATGTCCGGGCGCAGGTAGTCGCGGAAGGCGCGCACGATAACGTTGCTTTCCTGGTGGATCAGGAACGGCGCAGGGCGGCCTTCGGCGGCTTTTTTAATCGCTTCCCAGTGCTTCAGACGGAAGGAAAGATCCCACTGCAGCGCGTCGGCGGATTTGCCTACGCCCGCGGTGCGAACGATCAGACCCATGCCGTCCGGTAGCTGCAGCGAAGAGAGCGCTTCTTTCAGCTCGGTGCGATCGTCACCCTCAATGCGGCGAGAAATACCGCCGGCGCGCGGGTTGTTCGGCATCAACACCAGATAGCTGCCCGCCAGGCTGATGAAGGTGGTCAAGGCGGCGCCTTTGTTGCCACGTTCTTCTTTGTCTACCTGAACAATGACTTCCTGGCCTTCGCGCAGCACATCTTTGATGTTCGGGCGACCATGGGAAGAGTAATTGCTAGGGAAGTATTCGCGGGCGATTTCTTTAAGGGGGAGGAAACCATGTCGTTCTGCGCCGTAATCCACGAACGCTGCTTCAAGACTTGGTTCAATGCGGGTGATTTTGCCTTTGTAAATATTCGCTTTTTTCTGCTCATGACCCGGACTTTCGATATCCAAATCATACAGCCGCTGTCCATCTACGAGGGCAACACGCAACTCTTCCTGCTGAGTTGCGTTAATCAACATTCTTTTCATCTTAACTTACTCGTTATTTTTACATTATCGACAAAGCTGCGGGCAAAATAACCTCATGGCCGGAGTTAAACCGAAAGCCCCGTGTCTTCTCGCAAAGTCGTCAACCTCACGGTTGTCGCCTGCATAGGGGCGCATTATCTCGGTAAGCCTGCTTTTCTTTGTGAAAGACAGCACTTTTACTAGGGGAATAGCCTCTGATTTACGTCGACAGATCTGATTCCATTTGCCGGCCAAGCTGCAACCCGCAGCCCGCTAATTGTTTGATTTCGCATTACGTCTTACGCCATTGCTGCGTTTTTGCGCGATCAGACAAATTTTATAATTCCACCGTTTTCCCTGTTTAACGAGAATCAACGCGGAAAGTGACTGCATTATTCCACTGCTGATGCCGTTATAGCAAGGTGACTTTTCCTTAACTGCGGAAGAAATCGCAAACGTTCAAATCGGCTTGCTGCCTTATTGTCCGCTGGGGTTTCGCCCGCCGTCAGAGAGACAGTTAAGCACAGAAAAAGATGTGGCGCTATTCACGCGCTCTATTTAGAATCCCGCACCATGAAAACGAACAATCCAGCAGTACAATTCATCACGATTTCCGACGACGAAGCCGGTCAGAGAATCGACAACTTTCTGCTCGCTCGCCTGAAAGGCGTGCCGAAGAGCATGATTTATCGCATCGTGCGCAAAGGCGAGGTGCGGGTTAATAAAGGGCGCATCAAGGTCGAATACAAATTGGCGGCCGGCGACGTGGTGCGCGTGCCGCCGGTGCGCGTGGCCGAGCGCGAAGAGGCGCCGGTGTCGGCGAAGCTGGATAAGGTGGCGGCGCTGGCCGACTGCATTCTGTATGAAGATGACCACCTGCTGATCCTCAACAAGCCTTCCGGCACCGCGGTGCACGGCGGCAGCGGCCTGAGCTTCGGCGTGATTGAAGGGCTGCGCGCGCTGCGCCCGGAAGCCCGCTTCCTCGAGCTGGTGCACCGTTTGGATCGCGATACCTCCGGCGTGCTGTTGGTGGCCAAGAAGCGTTCCGCGCTGCGTTCGCTGCATGAGCAACTGCGGCTGAAGGGCATGCAGAAGGATTATCTGGCGCTGGTGCGCGGCCAGTGGCAATCGCACTGCAAGGCCGTACAGGCGCCGCTGCTGAAAAACATTCTGCAAAGCGGCGAACGTATCGTGCGCGTCAACAGCGAAGGCAAGCCTTCGGAAACCCGCTTCAAGGTGGAGGAGCGTTACGAATTCGCCACCCTGGTGAAGGCCAGCCCGATCACCGGGCGTACTCACCAGATCCGCGTGCACACTCTGCATGCCGGGCACCCGATCGCCTTTGACGATCGCTACGGCGACCGCGAGTTCGATCGTCAACTGGCGGGCACCGGCCTGAAGCGCCTGTTCCTGCACGCTGCGGCGCTGCGCTTTGAGCATCCGGCCACCGGCGAAATGATGCGCATCGAAGCGCCGATGGACAAAGAACTGCGCCACTGCCTGCAGGTGCTGCGCCGGCAGGCGGCCAAGTAATCCACGTCACACCAGCGGGTTGATGCCTTCAGCCCGCAACATGTCCAACAGCGCGATCAACGGCAGGCCGATCAGGGCGTTCGGATCCCGGCCTTCCAGCCTGTCGAACAGCGCGATCCCCAATCCCTCGCTCTTGAAACTGCCTGCGCAGTTCAGCGGTTGCTCCAGACGCACATAGGCGGCTATCTCCGCTTCGCTTAGCGCGCGAAAATGCACGTGAAACGGCTCGCACAAGGCTTGCAGCTGCTTGCTGCGGCCGTTGTACAGCGCCAGGCCGGTATAGAAAGTCACGGCCTGGCCGCTGGCCTGCCGCAGCTGCGCGCGGGCGTTTTCCTCGGTATGGGGCTTGCCGGTGATGTTGCCATCGATCACGCAGACCTGATCGGAGCCGATGATCAGATGCTCGGGATAGGCGAGGGCCAACGCCTGAGCCTTCGCCGCCGCCAGGCGCAGCACCAGCGCTTCGGCGCTTTCGCCGGGTAAGGGGGTTTCATCCACCTCCGGCGCGGCGCAGTCGAACGGCAGCTGCAGCTTCTCCAGCAGCATTTTTCGATAGGGGGAGGTGGAGGCTAAAAGCAATCTCTGCATAATTTTTTTCGCAAACCGTAGCGTAAATGGGTACGGCATTTTAAACTGTCGGCCGCTGTGGAAGCGAATATTGGTGAAAGGAGCCGTTTTACGGCCTTTTTCTTTGACTCTATGTCGTTACAAAGTTAATATGCGCGCCCTATGCAAAAGGTAAAATTACCCTTGACCATTGATGCGGTACGTACCGCTCAGAAACGCCTGGACTATGCTGGTGTCTATGCGCCTGAGCAGGTTACTCGTGTTGCCGACTCCGTGGTCAGTGTGGACAGTGATGTCGAGGTGTCGTTGTCGTTCAATATCGACAATCAACGCCTCGCGGTGATAACAGGGCATGCGGACGTCACGGTAACGTTGATGTGCCAACGCTGTGGAGTCCCGTTCGAACATCAGGTTCACACAACATATTGTTTTAGCCCGGTCGTCAATGATGAGCAGGCTGAGGCATTACCGGAAGCGTACGAACCGATCGAAGTTGACGAGTTTGGCGAAGTCGATCTGTTGGCAATGATTGAAGACGAAATTATTCTTTCACTGCCTGTCGTTCCGGTACATGAATCTGAACACTGTGAAGTGTCCGAAGCGGACATGGTATTTGGTCAACTGCCTCCTGAGGCGGAGAAACCGAATCCGTTTGCCGTATTAGCCAGTTTAAAGCGTAAGTAATTGAGGAGTAAGGTCCATGGCCGTACAACAAAATAAACCAACCCGTTCCAAGCGTGGCATGCGTCGTTCTCACGATGCTCTGACCACGACTACTCTGTCTGTAGACAAAGTATCCGGTGAAACTCACCGTCGTCACCACATCACTGCCGACGGTTTCTACCGCGGTCGCAAGGTTATCGGCTAAGTAGCGATACCTTGACTCGTCTAACCCTGGCGTTAGATGCAATGGGCGGGGACTTCGGTCCCTGCGTCACAGTGCCTGCTTCGTTGCAGGCACTGGCCTCTAATTTACAGCTTCATCTCCTGCTGGTCGGCAATCCCGACGTCATCTCTCCCTTGCTTGCCCACGCCGATCCGGTTCTTCTGGAGCGTCTGCAAGTCGTGCCCGCCGAGTCCGTGATCGCCGGCGACGCCAAACCTTCACAAGCGATACGCGCCAGCCGCGGCACGTCGATGCGCATTGCGCTCGAGCAACTCAGCAGCGGAAACGCGCAGGGGTGCGTCAGCGCCGGCAATACCGGTGCGCTGATGGGATTGGCGAAGCTGTTGGTCAAGCCGCTGGAAGGCATCGAGCGCCCGGCGCTGATGACGGCGATCCCGAACCAGCAACGCAGCAAAACCGTGGTGCTGGATCTGGGCGCCAACGTTGAGTGCGACAGCACCATGCTGGTGCAGTTTGCCGTGATGGGTGCGGTGATGGCGGAAGAGGTGATCGGCATTGCGCAACCGCGGGTGGCGCTGCTGAATATTGGCGAAGAAGAGACCAAAGGCCTGGATAATATCCGCGAAGCGGCCGCTGTGCTAAAAAATACTCCGGCAATCAACTATATTGGTTACCTGGAAGGAAACGAACTGCTCACCGGCAAGACCGACGTGTTGGTTTGTGATGGCTTCGTGGGCAACGTCACCCTGAAAACCATGGAAGGGGTGGTCAGGGTGTTCTTATCGCTGCTGAAATCGTCCGGCGACGGAAACAAGCGAGCGTGGTGGCTGAAATTGTTGGGCCGTTGGTTGCAAAAACGGGTGGTTAAGCGGTTCGGCCACCTGAACCCCGACCAGTATAATGGCGCATGTCTGTTAGGATTGCGCAGCACCGTAGTCAAGAGCCACGGCGCTGCGAACCCTCACGCGTTTGCAGTCGCAATCGAACAGGCTGTGCAGGCGGTGCAGCGGCAAGTCCCGGAAAGGATTGCTGCGCGCCTTGAGGCTGTATTACCTAAGAGTGACTGATCGTACATGTATACAAAGATTCTCGGTACGGGGAGTTATTTGCCCGTACAAGTGCGCACCAATGCTGATTTGGAAAAAATGGTGGATACCTCTGACGAGTGGATCGTCACGCGTACCGGTATCCGCGAACGTCGCATCGCCGCCGCGGATGAAACCGTTGCGACGATGAGCTTCCAGGCCGCTGAGAACGCGCTGGAAATGGCAGGTGTGGCTAAAGAAGACATTGGGCTTATCATCGTGGCGACCACCACGACCACTCACGCGTTCCCGAGCGCGGCGTGCCTGGTGCAGCAAATGCTGGGCATCAAAGACTGCGCGGCGTTCGATCTGGCTGCGGCCTGCGCCGGCTTTACTTATGCGCTCAGCGTGGCCGATCAGTACGTGAAAAACGGCGCGGTCAAACATGCGCTGGTTATTGGCGCGGACGTCTTGTCGCGCACGCTGGATCCTGAAGATCGCGGCACCATCATTCTGTTTGGTGATGGCGCAGGGGCGGTGGTGCTGGGGGCGTCTGAAGAGCCGGGCATTCTGTCTACCCATCTGCATGCCGACGGCAGCTACGGCAACCTGCTGACGCTGCCTTACAAGGATCGTCAGAATCAAGACAAGCCGGCCTATGTCACCATGGCGGGCAACGAAGTCTTCAAGGTTGCGGTCACCGAGCTGGCGCGCATCGTCGACGAGACGCTGCAGGCCAACAACATGGATCGCAGCGAGCTGGATTGGCTGGTGCCGCACCAGGCCAACCTGCGCATCATCAGCGCAACGGCGAAAAAACTGGGCATGGGGATGGACAAAGTGGTGGTGACGCTCGATCGTCATGGCAACACCTCTGCCGCCTCGGTGCCTTCCGCACTGGACGAAGCCGTGCGCGACGGGCGAATTCAGCGTGGTCAACTGGTGCTGTTGGAAGCTTTCGGCGGCGGCTTTACCTGGGGCTCGGCGCTGGTTCGTTTCTGATTTGGACAGGAAGAAAAAATGACGCAATTTGCTTTTGTTTTCCCGGGCCAGGGGTCGCAGACCGTTGGCATGCTGGCCGAGTTGGCCGCACAGTTCCCGATCGTCGAAGAAACCTTCGGCGAGGCTTCTTCCGCCCTGGGTTACGACCTGTGGCAGCTGGTGCAGCAAGGTCCGGCGGAAGAACTGAACAAAACCTGGCAGACCCAACCGGCTCTGTTGGCCGCCTCGGTGGCGATTTTCCGCGTTTGGCAGCAGCAGGGCGGTAAAGCGCCTGCGCTGATGGCGGGCCACAGCCTGGGCGAGTACTCGGCGCTGGTCTGCGCCGGCGTGCTGGACTTCAAGGCGGCGATCCGTCTGGTCGAGCTGCGCGGCAAGCTGATGCAGGAAGCGGTGCCGGAAGGCACCGGCGCGATGTACGCCATCATCGGTCTGGACAACGACGCGATCGCCAAGGCGTGTGAAGAGTCCGCGCAGGGGCAGGTGGTTTCTCCGGTCAACTTCAACTCGCCGGGCCAGGTGGTTATCGCCGGCAACAAAGAAGCGGTTGAACGTGCAGGCGCCGCCTGTAAAGCGGCCGGCGCCAAACGTGCGCTGCCGCTGCCGGTGAGCGTGCCTTCGCACTGCGCGCTGATGAAGCCGGCCGCCGACAAGCTGGCCGTGGCGCTGCAGGACATCACCTTCAACGCGCCTCAGGTGGCGGTGGTGAACAACGTCGACGTGCGCACCGAAAACGATCCTGAAGCGATCCGCAGCGCGCTGGTGCGTCAGCTGTACAGCCCGGTGCGTTGGACCGAGAGCGTAGAATTTATCGCAGCACAGGGAGTGACGTCGCTGCTGGAAGTGGGGCCGGGCAAAGTGCTGACCGGTCTGACTAAACGTATTGTTGACACCCTGACGGCTGCGGCGGTGAACGACACCGCCAGCCTGTCGGCGGCGCTTGAACAATAAAGAGGAAAATGATGAGCTTCGAAGGTAAAATCGTTCTGGTCACCGGCGCGAGCCGCGGTATTGGCCGAGCCATTGCAGAAACGTTTGTAGCACGCGGCGCCAAAGTGATCGGCACCGCGACCAGCGAGAGCGGCGCTGAAGCGATCAGCGGCTACCTGGGCGCAAACGGCAAAGGGTTTATGTTGAACGTTGTTGATGCGCAATCTATCGACAGCGTGCTGGCATCTATTCGCGCCGAATTTGGCGAAATCGACATTTTAGTGAATAATGCCGGCATCACGCGTGATAACCTGCTGATGCGTATGAAGGATGATGAGTGGGAGGATATCCTCGACACCAACCTGACTTCCGTATTCCGCCTGTCAAAAGCGGTAATGCGCGCTATGATGAAAAAGCGGTTTGGCCGTATCATCACCATCGGTTCCGTTGTCGGCACCATGGGGAACGCAGGGCAGGCGAACTACGCGGCGGCTAAAGCCGGTCTGATTGGTTTTAGCAAATCTTTGGCACGTGAAGTTGCTTCGCGTGGCATTACGGTCAACGTCGTGGCACCTGGCTTTATTGAGACGGACATGACACGGGCGTTGACAGATGATCAACGCGCAGGCATTTTGTCATCAGTTCCAGCCAACCGGCTGGGCGATGCTAAAGAAATCGCCAGCGCTGTTGCATTTTTGGCCTCTGATGAGGCCGGCTATATCACCGGTGAAACGTTACATGTCAATGGCGGCATGTACATGATTTAAAAAATGTGAAAACCATTTGCGTTATTTGAGGCAAAAACCGCAAAATAGCGTAAAATCGTGGTTTGACCAGCCGGGATTTAGTTGCATCTTTTTCAGCATTTTATACACTACGAAAACCATCGCGAAAGCGAGTTTTGATAGGAAATTTAAGAGTATGAGCACTATCGAAGAACGCGTTAAGAAAATCATTGTTGAGCAACTGGGTGTTAAACAGGAAGAAGTTTTGAACAACGCTTCTTTCGTTGAAGATCTGGGCGCTGATTCTCTTGACACCGTTGAGCTGGTAATGGCACTGGAAGAAGAATTCGACACCGAGATTCCAGACGAAGAAGCTGAGAAGATCACTACTGTTCAGGCAGCTATTGATTTCATCAACGCTAGCCAGCAGTAAGAGAACATATCTAGGCGGTCGTTCGACCGCCTAAGTTTTTTCTATCCCTAGTGTCATATTTTTCCCTCCCTGGAGGACAAACGTGTCTAAGCGTCGAGTAGTTGTGACCGGACTGGGCATGTTGTCTCCTGTCGGCAATACGGTAGAGTCCACGTGGAACGCTCTTCTTGCCGGTCAGAGTGGCATCAGCCTGATCGACCATTTCGATACCACTGCCTATGCGACCAAGTTTGCTGGCCTGGTAAAGAATTTTAATTCTGAGGATTTCATCTCTCGCAAAGATGCGCGCAAGATGGACGCCTTTATCCAGTACGGTATCGCTGCCGGCATGCAAGCCATGCAGGATGCAGGTCTGGACATCACCGAGGCTAACGCCACCCGCATTGGAGCCGCGATCGGTTCCGGCATCGGCGGCCTGGGTTTGATTGAAGAAAACCACAGTTCACTGGTTAACGGTGGCCCACGGAAAATCAGTCCGTTCTTCGTGCCATCCACCATCGTGAATATGATTGCAGGCCACCTGACAATCATGTACGGCATGCGTGGCCCAAGCATTTCCATCGCCACCGCCTGTACTTCAGGTGTGCACAATATCGGCCATGCGGCGCGCATCATTGCCTACAATGATGCGGACGTGATGTTGGCCGGTGGGGCAGAGAAAGCCAGCACCCCATTGGGCGTCGGCGGCTTTGGCGCAGCGCGCGCCCTGTCCACCCGTAATGACAATCCGCAGGCGGCGAGCCGTCCGTGGGATAAAGACCGCGACGGCTTCGTGCTGGGCGACGGCGCCGGCATGATGGTGCTCGAAGAGTACGAACACGCGAAAAAACGCGGCGCGAAAATCTACGCCGAAGTGGTTGGCTTTGGGATGAGCAGCGATGCTTATCACATGACGTCGCCACCGGAAAACGGCGCAGGCGCTGCGCTGGCGATGGAAAATGCCCTGCTTGACGCCGGTGTGACCCCGTCACAAATCGGTTACATCAATGCGCACGGCACCTCTACGCCGGCGGGCGACCAGGCGGAAGCGCAGGCGGTGAAATCCGTGTTCGGCGCCGATGCAGAGCGTGTGCTGGTGAGCTCGACCAAATCGATGACCGGCCACCTGTTGGGGGCGGCAGGCGCGATCGAGTCCATCTTCACCGTGCTGGCGCTGCGCGATCAGGCGGTACCGCCAACCATCAACCTGGATAACCCGGATGAAGGTTGCGATCTGGACTTCGTGCCTCACGAAGCGCGCCAGGTCAGCGATATGGAGTACACCCTGTGTAACTCCTTCGGCTTCGGCGGCACCAACGGCTCGCTGATCTTCCGCCGAGTGTAACTCGCGCTGTCGAACGCTGATGAAAGCCCGGTTTTTTAACCGGGCTTTTTTACGCCTGGCGTCCGGCCGTCAGCAGGGCTGCGTATTGCCTCGCCGCCTGCTATTCTGCGAGCGTAATGAAATAACCCGGCAACAGGAGGAAGCATGTACTGGATTAACGGACAACGCCACGACGCGCTGGCGCCGAGCGATCGCGGCCTGCAGTTCGGCGATGGCTGTTTTACGACTGCCCGGGTTATCGACGGTAAAATCGAGCTTTTGCCCTGGCATCTGGAGCGGCTGAAGCAAGCGGCGCAGAGGCTGATGCTGCCCGCCACCGATTGGGCGGCTTTCGAGCGCGAGATGGCGCTGGCGGCCGAATCAATTCCGCTCGGCGTGGTCAAAGCGATACTGACGCGCGGCAGCGGTGGGCGGGGTTACAGCCCGACCGGGTGCGAGAACCCGACGCGCATTGTTGCCCGCAGCAGCTACCCTGCGCACTATTTGCAGTGGCGCGAGCAGGGCATTACGCTTGCGCTCAGCCCGGTGGCGCTGGCGCGCAATCCGCTGCTGGCGGGGTTGAAGCATTTGAACCGCCTGGAGCAGGTGCTGATCCGCGCGCATCTTGACCAGACGGGCGCCGACGAGGCGCTGGTGCTTGACACTGCCGGCATGCTGGTGGAATGCTGTGCGGCTAATTTGTTCTGGCGTAAGGGAAAAGCGGTATTTACCCCGGATCTGAGCCAGGCGGGCGTCGCGGGCCTGATGCGGCGGCGAGTGATCGCGCTGCTGGCGGGCTCGGAATACCGTCTGCATTGCGTCAGTGAACCGCTGGAGACGCTGGCCGATGCCGACGAAGTCCTGGTGAGCAATGCACTGATGCCGTTGCTGCCGGTAAACGCTGCACAATCATGGCGTTATGCTTCGCGTCAGCTGTATGATTTTTTGCGTCCACACTGTTAACCATGGCTAATTGATGAAGAAAAGAAAGCTGAAGGTCCTGTCTGTTATTGTTGTTCTGGCATTGGCGCTGCTGTTTTGGGGCTATCAGAAGATCGAACGCTTTGCCGATACGCCGCTGGCCATCCAGCAAGAGACCATCTTCAAACTGCCGGCCGGCACTGGCCGGGTAGCGCTCGAAGGGTTACTGGTGCGCGACAAATTGGTGCACAATGGCCGCTGGTTCCAGTGGCTGCTGAAGCTGGAGCCGGAGCTGGCGGAATTTAAAGCCGGTACCTACCGGTTCACGCCGGGCATGACGGTGCGTCAGATGCTGAAACTGTTGGCCAGCGGCAAAGAGGCACAGTTCACCGCACGCTTTATCGAAGGCTCACGCCTGCGTGACTGGCAGCAGGTGTTGCAGCAGTCCAAATACCTGAAACACACCCTGGCGGGCAAGAGCGAAGCGGAGATCGCCGCTGCGCTCGGCATCCCTGCGGGAGAAACCCCGGAAGGGCATTTGTACCCGGATACCTATCAGTATACCGCCGGCATGAGCGACATCGCGTTGCTCAAACGCGCGCACGTGCGCATGAACAAAGCGCTGCAGGCCGCCTGGGCCGGCCGCGACACCAGCCTGCCGTACAAAACGCCGGAGGAGCTGCTGACCATGGCTTCGATCGTCGAGAAAGAGACCGCGGTCCCGGAAGAGCGCAGCAAGGTGGCGTCGGTGTTCGTCAACCGCTTGCGTATCGGCATGCGTCTGCAGACCGATCCGACGGTGATCTACGGCATGGGCGAAAGCTATAATGGCAACATCACGCGCAAGGATCTGGAGACGCCGACGCCTTATAACACCTATGTGATCGCCGGCCTGCCGCCAACGCCGATCGCCATGCCGGGTGAGGCCTCGTTGCAGGCGGCTGCCAATCCGGCCAAAACGCCTTATCTCTATTTTGTCGCTGACGGCAAGGGTGGGCATACCTTCACCACCAATCTGGCGAGCCATAACCAGGCGGTGCGCGTGTACCGTCAGGCGTTAAAGGAAAAGAATGAAAAGTAAATTCGTTGTTATCGAAGGGCTGGAAGGCGCGGGCAAGACCACCGCGCGCGATACGGTGGTCAATGTGTTGCGCGAACACGGCGTCAGCGACATCGTCTTCACCCGTGAACCCGGCGGCACGCCGCTGGCGGAGAAACTGCGCGATCTGTTCAAGCGCGGCATCGACGGCGAATTGCCGACCATCAAGGCCGAAGTATTGATGCTGTACGCCGCGCGCGTGCAGCTGGTGGAAACAGTGATTAAACCGGCTCTGGCGCGCGGCGCCTGGGTGGTGGGCGATCGCCACGATCTCTCTTCACAGGCTTACCAGGGCGGTGGCCGTGGCGTAGATCCGCAGCTGATGGCCTCGCTGCGCGACACCGTGCTGGGGGATTTCCGCCCGGATCTGACGGTTTATCTCGATCTGCCGCCGCTGGTCGGCCTGCAACGCGCACAGGCGCGCGGCCAGCTGGATCGCATTGAACAGGAGGCGCTGCCGTTCTTCGAACGCACCCGCGCGCGCTATCTCGAGCTGGCGGCGCAGGATGAAACCATCGTCACCGTTAACGCTGCCCAGCCGCTGGAGCAGGTGACGGCGGCGATCCGCGACTGCGTCGGCCACTGGTTGCGGCAGCAGGAAGGCGCATAATGAACTGGTATCCGTGGCTGAATGGCCCTTATCGCCAGCTGATTGGGCAGTACGCCGAGGGGCGCGGCCATCATGCGCTGCTGCTGCACGCGGCGCCGGGCAACGGTGACGATGCGCTGACCTATGGCCTGAGCCGTTGGTTGATCTGTCAGCAGCGCAACGGCGAAAAAAGCTGCGGCGAGTGTCACAGCTGTCGGCTGATGCTGGCGGGCAACCACCCGGATTATCACGTGCTGGCGCCGGAAAAGGGCAAGAGCAGCCTGGGCATCGAACCGATCCGCCAGGTGATTGAAACGTTGTATGCCCACGCGCAGCAGGGCGGCGCCAAGGTGATTTGGCTGCCGCAGGCGGAACAGCTGACCGAGGCGGCGGCCAACGCGCTGCTTAAAACGCTGGAAGAGCCGCCGGAGAAAACCTATTTCCTGCTGGGTTGCCGTGAGCCGTCGCGGCTGATGGCGACGCTGCGCAGCCGCTGCCTGTACTGGCATTTGGCCAGCCCGGAGGAGCAGCTCAGCCTGCAGTGGCTGGGCCGACAGGCGGCCGGCTCTCAGACGGACCGCCTCACGGCGCTGCGCCTGCACGACGGCGCGCCGCTGGCCGCCGAACAGCTGTTGCAGCCACAGCAGTGGCAGCAGCGCAGCGCGCTGTGTGCCGCGTTGAGCGCCGCGCTGCCGCAGCGCGATATGCTGTCGCTTCTGCCGGTGCTGAACCATGAAGACGTCGCTGAGCGCCTGCACTGGCTGTGCGCGCTGCTGGTGGACGCCATGAAGTGGCAGCAAGGCGCGCATCACTATGTATTGAATCAGGATCAGCAACCGCTGGTGCATCAGCTGGCCAGCCTGCTGAGCAGCGCCTCGCTGCAGCAGATCGTGCAGCAGTGGCTGAACTGCCGTCACCAGCTGCTCAGCGTGGTGGGCGTTAACCGCGAGCTGCTGCTGACCGAACGGTTACTTCGCTGGGAACAGATGCTTGGCGCCGCCGGCTATTCCCACCCTCACTCGCTGTAAAGTTAAAGAGTTAAAAATTATGTTGTTAGTCGATTCTCATTGCCACCTTGACAGTCTGGATTATCAGACGCTGCACCAGAATGTGGACGATGCGCTGGCCAAGGCCAAAGCGCGCGACGTCGGCTATGTGCTGGCGGTCGCCACCACGCTGCCGGGCTACCGCTCCATGACCGAACTGATCGGCCAGCGCGACGATGTGGCCTTCTCCTGCGGGGTGCATCCGCTCAACCTGGAAGAAGGCTATGATTATGCCGAGCTGCGCCGCCTGGCGGCGGCGGAGCAGGTGGTGGCGCTGGGGGAGACCGGGCTCGATTACTTCTACCAGAAGGATAACCTTGAGCTGCAGCAGGACTCTTTCCGCGAGCATATCCGCATCGGCCGGGATCTGAACAAGCCGGTGATCGTCCACACCCGCGACGCGCGCGCGGACACGCTGGCGATCCTGCGTGAAGAGAATGCACAGGACTGCGGCGGCGTGCTGCACTGCTTCACCGAAGATCTGGCCACGGCCGAAGCCTTGCTGGATCTGGGCTTCTACATCTCTTTCTCCGGTATCGTGACCTTCCGTAATGCCGAACAGCTGCGCGAAGTGGCACGTTACGTGCCGCTGGATCGCATTCTGGTGGAAACCGACTCGCCTTACCTGGCACCGGTGCCGCATCGCGGCAAAGAAAACCAACCCGCCTATGTGCGCGATGTGGCTGAATACATGGCGGTATTGAAGGGCGTTAGCCTGGAACAGCTGGCCGAAGCCACCACTGCCAACTTTTCACGCTTATTTCACCTCGATCTGTGATCTTTGACCTAGGCTATAGCTGTAGGTCATTGTCTGCATAATTTTTTTTGAGCTCGTAATTAATCACTGAAACGGGTAAGGTTCCCTCCCGTTTCAGGTTGTTCGGTGCGTGTTTTTTGGTCTGTTTTGCCAAAAAACAGCCGGTTTATGCAAAGTTACCGCGGCTCGATCATCGAAACGTGATTGTCATCAAACATTGCGCAGGCTATTTATTTTACTCTGCGTAATAAATTCAAGGGGTGCTCAGACACCCTGAATTGCAGGGGTTTTTCTCCCCCCCTTGCAGCGCGACGTATCGCGACAAGAAGTAGCAAAGCATTATTACTCAGGAGCACACTCAACTATGTTCAAGAACGCATTTGCAAACCTGCAAAAAGTAGGTAAATCGCTCATGCTGCCGGTGTCCGTGTTGCCTATCGCAGGTATCCTGCTGGGCGTCGGTTCCGCCAACTTTAGCTGGCTACCTGCGGTAGTCTCCCACGTGATGGCGGAAGCGGGCGGTTCGGTCTTCGCCAACATGCCGTTGATTTTCGCTATCGGCGTCGCCTTGGGCTTCACCAACAACGACGGCGTTTCCGCGCTGGCGGCGGTGGTGGCTTATGGCATCATGGTGAAAACCATGGCGGTGGTTGCGCCGCTGGTGCTGCACCTGCCGGCTGAAGAGATTGCGGCCAAACACCTGGCGGATACCGGCGTGCTCGGGGGGATTATCTCCGGCGCCATCGCGGCCTATATGTTCAACCGCTTCTTCCGCATTCAACTGCCGGAATACCTGGGCTTCTTTGCCGGTAAGCGTTTCGTGCCGATCATTTCCGGTCTGGCGGCGATCGTTCTGGGCGTAGTGCTGTCCTTCATCTGGCCGCCGATCGGTACGGCTATCCAGACCTTCTCGCAGTGGGCGGCTTACCAGAACCCGGTCGTGGCCTTCGGCATCTACGGCGTGGTTGAGCGTGCTCTGGTGCCGTTCGGTCTGCACCACATCTGGAACGTACCGTTCCAGATGCAAATCGGTGAATTCACCAACGCGGCGGGTCAGGTGTTCCACGGCGACATCCCTCGTTACATGGCGGGTGACCCAACCGCGGGCAAACTGTCCGGCGGCTTCCTGTTCAAAATGTACGGTCTGCCTGCTGCGGCCATCGCCATCTGGCACTCGGCCAAGCCGGAAAACCGCGCGAAAGTCGGCGGCATCATGATCTCCGCCGCGCTGACCTCGTTCCTGACCGGTATCACCGAGCCGATCGAGTTCTCCTTCATGTTCGTCGCGCCGATCCTGTACGTGATCCACGCTATCCTGGCCGGTCTGGCGTTCCCAATCTGCATCCTGTTGGGCATGCGTGACGGCACCAGCTTCTCGCACGGCCTGATCGACTTTATCGTACTGAGCGGCAACAGCAGCAAAATCTGGCTGTTCCCAATCGTCGGCATCGTCTACGGTCTGGTGTACTACACCATCTTCCGCGTGCTGATCGCCAAGCTGGATCTGAAAACGCCAGGCCGTGAAGACACCGCTGCCGAGCAGTCTGCGCAGGGCGGTTCCGAAATGTCCGCGGCGCTGGTTCAGGCCTTCGGCGGCAAAGAAAACATCACTAACCTGGATGCTTGCATCACCCGTCTGCGCGTCAGCGTGGCCGACGTGTCCAAAGTTGACCAGGCGGGCCTGAAGAAACTGGGCGCAGCCGGCGTAGTCGTCGCTGGCTCTGGCGTGCAGGCCATCTTCGGCACCAAGTCCGACAACCTGAAAACCGATATGGACGAATACATCCGTAATCACTGATTCAGGCAGGGGAGTTACCAAGGGAGGCGAAAGCCTCCCTTTTTTATTGCCTGCTTTCAGGCGCCAAGGCGCTGATTTAGTTCAGCGAGAGAAGGGAGGAACCAGACCTGTTCGCCGCGATTGGCTTCACGCACAAAATCTTGTAGCGCGTTGCTTTGTGCCAGCCAGGGAGTGATATCGCCCAGCAGCGCCACGCGCAGGCGGTAGTTGATGAATTTCTGCAATACGGCGCCGGCAATGCCGCTTCTGAGCTGGAAAAAGGTGGCGTCCAGGCGGTTGACGGGGAGGGCAATCATCCCGGCCTCGTGTTCAAAGGCGGGCGCGATAAACAGGCTGACGTCGTTTTCGTCTTTCAACATCGGCCCGGCCTCGGCGAAAACCACCAAGCGCAGATCATGAATTTGCTGCACGGCGTAGCTCATCGGCGCTCCGGGGCTCAGGGTTTGGCGTGCTGCTGCAGGTAATGCTCGAACACCGCCAGCGTTTCGTCCGAGATATGGTGTTCAATCCCTTCGCTGTCCAGCTCGGCGGTTTCGCTCGGCACCCCGAGGCACATCAGCAGATCGACCACGATGCGGTGGCGGCGGCGCACCTTCTGCGCCAGCTGCTCGCCTTCCTCGGTTAAAAACACCCCGCGATAAGGGCGCGATTCCACCAGCCCAGCGCTTTTTAGCCGCGCGATATTTTTGATCGCCGTCGGGTGAGACACGCCGAAACGGCGCGCGATATCGGTGGTTCTGGCTTCGCGGGTGCTTTGCAGCAAATCGGCGATCAGCTCAACGTAATCTTCGATCAGCGCATTGGACTGCGCTTCGCGGGCGCGGCTAAAACGCAGGGCGTGCTCGGCCTCGTCCGGCATGTCGGTCAGGGCGGAGCGGTCGGCGTTATCTGGCGCGCGGGTAACCATAGCGTGGGGCGTCCTGTAAGCATAAAAATGGCGTCTCCCGGCAATGCGGGGAGTGTTGCCCTAAGTTAGTCCAAATAGCACACATTATCAATTCGATGCCACGCATTGTGGTAGTTAGAAATATCTCTACACAAAGCCCATGAATTTCGCCTGTTGCATAAAGTGTAGCCGATGCTACATTGTCAGCATGACCGGTGGAAAAATAACCAGTAAAAGATTGAGGGTAATTCATGCGTGACGCGGCAACCACCCCATCGTTAACCGAACGGACCAACATCGCGATTGGTGCCGCCCTTGCCGGACGCAAGCGCGGCGCCTTCACGCCGTTGCTGTTCGCCGGCCCGGCGGTGATTGCCTCTATCGCCTATATGGATCCCGGTAATTTCGCCACCAACATTCAGGCCGGGGCGAAATACGGCTACAGCCTGCTGTGGGTGGTGGTGATGGCCAACCTGATCGCCATGCTGTTCCAGGCGCTGTCGGCCAAACTGGGCATCGTCACCAACCGCAATCTGGCGGAGATGTGCCGCGACCAGTTCTCACGGCCGGTGGTGATCGGCATGTGGCTGCTCAGCGAAGTGGCGGCGATGGCCACCGATCTGGCGGAGTTTCTCGGCGGGGCGATCGCGCTGGCGCTGCTGTTCCACATGCCGCTGCTGGCGGGGATGGGGGTGACGGCGGTGATCACTTATGCGCTGTTGATGGTGGAAAAGAAAGGTTTCCGCCCGGTCGAGCTGATGATTGGCGGCCTGGTGGGCATCATCGCGCTGTGCTACCTGGTGGAGATGTTCATCGTGCCGGTGGACTGGCAGGCGGCCGGCCTCGGCATGGTGACGCCGCAGTTGCCGGATGCCCAGGCGCTGACCATCGCCGTCGGCATTATCGGCGCCACCGTGATGCCGCACGCCATTTTCCTGCACTCGGGATTGACTCAGCACCGCAGCCCCGCCAGCGACAACGGCGAGCGGCGCAAGCTGCTGCGTTTTTCCAATATTGAAGTGGTGATCGCGCTGGCGCTTGCCGGGCTGGTGAATATTGCGATGGTGATCATGGCCTCGAGCGCCTTCCACGCCGGTAACAGCGACGTGGCCGAAATCGGCACTGCCTACCATACGCTGACGCCACTGTTCGGCGCGGCGGCGGCCGGCATCTTCCTGGCTTCGCTGATCGCCTCCGGCATTTCCAGCTCGGTGGTGGGCACCATGGCCGGGCAGATGATCATGCAGGGCTTTGTCGGCTTCCGCATCCCGGTGTGGGTGCGCCGCCTGGTGACCATGGTGCCGGCGTTTATCGTGGTGGCGATGGGCGTCAACGCCACCGATGCGCTGGTCTATAGCCAGGTGGTGCTGAGCCTGGCGCTGCCGGCGCCGATGATCGCGCTGGTGATGTTCACCCGCCGCCGCGACATCATGGGCGAGTTCGCCAACGGCCGCTGGACCAGTCTGGCGGCGGTGGTCGGCACGGTGGTGATCGTGCTGCTCAACGTGGTGTTGCTGCTGCAGACTTTCGGCGTCGATATCCCTGGACTGGGGTGATCTTGCGGGCCGCGCGGGGCGCGGCCGCGTCGCTAAATTATAAATTCCCCACGCCGCCGTCCATTTGCAGCTCCGCGCCGACCATAAAGGCCGACTCGTCCGCCGCCAGAAACACCGCCGCTTTGGCCAGCTCCAGCGCGCTGCCCATGCGGCCGATCGGCACCAGCGCGCGGATATCGTCGCGCAAGGCCCGCTCGTCAGCTTCCGCCAACCCCAGTTTACCCAATGCCGGGGTTTCGGTCGGGCCGGGGCTGAGGCCGTTGACACGAATGCCGCGCGCGTGCAGCTCGCCGGAGAGCGTTCTGGCCAGCGATAACAAACCGGCTTTGCTGGCGGCGTAGGCGCTGCTCTGCGGCAGGCCGATATGGGCGCTGACCGAACCGCACAGGATCACCGAAGAAGGGTTGGCCAGCAGCGGCAGCAGCGCCTGGATCAGAAAGAACGGCCCCTTCAGGTTGATGTCCATCAGCCGCTGATAGCTTTGCTCATCCCACTCCTGCAGCGGGCGATGCGTGACGTCGCCGGCGTTAACGTACAGCACGTCCAGCCGCGGCCACCGCTGCTCCAACTGCTGCGCCAGCGCGCGCTGCTGTGGGATGTCGCCGGCGTCGCTCAGCAGCAACAGCGCCTTGCCCGCCAATGCCTGGCCCGCCGCGTCCAGGGCGCGTTGGCTGCGGCCGGTGATCGCAACCAAAGCGCCCTCGGCGATGAACTGGCGAGCGGTTTCCAGCCCGATGCCGCTGGTGCCGCCGGTAATCAATGCGTATTTGCCTTGCAGTCGTGACATAACCGATTCCTCTTTAGCGTCTGTTGCGGCATTATTTGCGCTATAGTTCCTTTTGCATAGTAGGCACCTTTTGGATACTAAAGGACGAGGAGGGATGAAATGACGGCGCAAGCGCCTTTAGCGGCGGAAAATAATTTGGCGGCGTTGCCGACGGCGGGCGAATCCTGTCCGATGGTGGACTTCGTCAATCTGGTGTCGGGCAAATGGGCGATACCGATCTTGTACCGGCTGATCATGATCGACGGCCCGGTGCGATTCAGCGAGCTGCAGCGGGCGGTGGCGCCCATTGCGCAGAAGGAGCTGACGCGCCAGCTGCGGCTGTTCGAACAGCGCGGCCTGGTGACGCGGCAGGTGTTTCCCGAAGTGCCGCCGCGGGTGGAGTATCAGGTCACCGCGCTGGGCAAATCGCTGCGGCCAACGCTGGACTCGCTGGCCGAGTGGATGCGTCGGCATGCGCCGCAGCTGATCGGCGGCTAGTCGCCGATGCCCGGCGGGTTGATGGTTGAACGCTCGACCTTTTCGTCGCCTTCGCCCCAACGTTCCAGCACCTGCGCATATTCGCCGCTGACGATCGCGCCATTGATCGCGGCGTTGACGGCGTTCACCAGCCCGTTGCCTTTTTTGGTGGTGACCGCGACATAGGCCACGTTGGGGCCGATGCCGACCATTTTGGTTTTGCCGGTCAGAGCCGCCTTGTAGGCGCCGGTGGAGTGGGGGCCGAAGAACGCATCGGCGCGCCCGGACTGAATGCTCAGGTTGGTGGCGGCGTCGTCGGTCACGTAGATCGGCTGTACCGGTGGCAGCCCGGCGGCGCGATTTTGCTTATCCCATCCCAGCAGAATGTTTTCCTGATTGGTGCCGGATCCGACGATGATCCGCAGACCGGCGACGTCCTGCGGCCGGTTGATCGCGGTGATGTGGCTGGTGGATTTGACGTAAAAGCCCAGCGTGTCCACTCGGTAAGTGGCGAAGTCGAATTTGGTTTTACGCTGTTTGGTGACGGCGATGTTGAAGATTGCCGCATCGTATTTGCCCGTGCTGATGCCCAGCGGCCAATCTTCCCAGGAGGTGGGCACCAGATTCAGCTCCAGTCCGAGGCTATCGGCCACCAGGCGGGCGATGTCCGGATCGCTGCCGATCAGCGTTTTATTGTCTTCGGCGAACAGCGCCAGCGGCGGGGAGTTCTCGAATGCCACCGCCACCGTCAGCTTGCCTGGCACCGCGAAGTGAAAGTTCGCCGGGATCAGCGCGATAGCGGCGGGATTCTTCTCTGCGTGTATCGGTTGTCGGTTAGCCTGCAGGTCGATACCGCCCGACGGGGCCGCCTGCACGGCGGCGCTCAGCAACAGCGCGCACAGCGCTGAAATTCTCGGTAACATAACGCCCTCTATCCTTTGTTAATCATGGAGTTACTATTGGCGGCGGCGCGGGGCAAGTAAAGCAACAATAGTGAATAACCAAAGTGAAAAGATGCACAAGTGGGGGGCCGGGCTGCGTGAATCTGCAGCACTCGACGTGGAAAGTGCGCAATCAGGTTGAAAGCAGTAGAATTTGTCACTCATACTGCGTACAGCTAATTGTGTAAAACAAGGAACGCCAGATGGCCGAAGAAACGATTTTCAGTAAAATTATCCGCCGCGAAATCCCTGCTGATGTGGTTTACCAGGATGAACTGGTGACCGCTTTCCGTGACATCTCCCCCCAGGCGCCCACCCATGTGCTGATCGTTCCCAACGTGTTGATCCCAACCGTCAACGACGTGACCGTGGAGCACGAAGCTGCGCTGGGCCGCATGATCACCGCCGCGGCGAAAATCGCCGAACAGGAAGGCATCGCCGAGGACGGCTACCGCCTGATCGTCAACTGCAACCGCCACGCCGGTCAGGAGGTCTATCATATTCATATGCACCTGGTCGGTGGCCGCTCGCTGGGGCCGCTGCTGTCACGTTAAGCGAGGAAATCATGCGCGGTAAAAAAACTCTGCGTGGTCTGATGGCGTTGGCGTTGGCGCTGCCCGCCGCGTTGTTGATGGGATGCAGCTCACCGCCCGGCATCGCGGTCAACCAAGGGCAGACGGTGGTGATGGATCCCTCGGTGCTGACCGCCGGTATTCTGGCCGACACGCCCTCTATTTCGAACGCTTCCGGGCGGGTGATGGCAACCTCGGTGCTCAATAACAGTCAGCTGACGCCGGTCACCGTACATTACCGTTTCTATTGGTACGACGCGCAGGGGCTGGATATTCGCCCCTTCGAGAAACCGCGTGAGATCGTGGTGGCGCCCGACTCGGACGCCAAAATCTACTCGATTAACGGCAATCTGGACGCTAAAAGCGCGCGTCTGTATCTGTACCTATAAGCGCTTGCCAGGTTTGGAGAAAAAGCATGAAAAAGCACGTCTTAGTGGCGCTGGCCGCATTAACCCTGAGCGGCTGTCTGTCGCGCCCGCCTGAGCCGGAACAACCGTTGCCGCCGGTCACCGTCGAGCCGGATCAGCCGACGCCGCCGATCGAGCAGCCGCAGCCGCCAACTACCGAGCCGGTGCCGCAGCCGCCGAAAATCCAGCAGCTCGACTGGCTGGGCAGCGTTCAACCGCTGGTGGGGCAGATGTTGAAGGCCGATGGCGTCACGGCCGGCAGCGTGCTGCTGTTGGACAGCGTCAAGAACAACACCAACGGCTCGCTGCAGATGGGCAAAGCCACCGCGGCACTGTACAAGGCGTTGGCGTCGAACTCCACTTTCAGCGTGGTGCCGGAAGCGAAGCTGACCAGCGCCAGACAAACGCTGGGCCTGTCGGCGGATGACAGCTTCGGCTCGCGCAGTAAGGCGATTGGCCTGGCGCGCATCGTCGGCGCGCAGTACGTGCTGTACAGCGATGTCAGCGGCGACGTGAAGTCACCGGCGCTGGATATGCAGCTGATGCTGGTGCAAACCGGCGAGATCGTCTGGTCGGGCAATGGCGCCGTTAAACGCTGAGGCCGCGCTGCGACGATTGATGGAAACCAGACTGCCGGCGGTGAATACCGCCGGTTGTCATTTCAGCCCGGTGCAGGGGCTGACCGGCGAGAGCTGGCGCATCGACGGTTCGGGCGTCACGCTGCTGGCGCGGCAACATAGCGCGGAGAAACGCGCGCTGGGCGTGAGCAGGCGGCGGGAGGCGCAGGTCCTGCGTCGCTGTGCGCCGGGGCTGGGGCCACGGGTTTTCGCACAAAATAATCAGTGGCTTATCCTCGAATGGCTTGAAGGTGACGTCGTCACAAATTCCGAATTTGACGCGCTGAATCAGCGCGGCGAGCTGGCGGCGATGGTGGCGACGCTGCATCGGCGGCCGCTCAGCGGTTACCGGCTGGATCTGCGGCGGCAATTCCTCCGCTACTGGCAGCAGCTGGATACGCGGCGTTTAACCCCCGCCTGGCTGCGCCTGCAGCGTCATTTTTTACGCAGCGCCTTGCCACGGCCGCTGCGCCTGGCGCCGCTGCACATGGATATCCATCCGGGCAATCTGCTCACCACCGGCGAAGAGCTGCGGCTGATCGACTGGGAGTATGCCGCCGACGGCGACATAGCGCTGGATATCGCCGCGCTGTTTCGCAGCAACGGCTGGTCGGCCGAACAGCAGCAGCGCTTTTTGCAGCACTACGCGCATCAGGGCTATCGCGACGTCACCCGGTTGCAGGCGCAGGTGCGCCGTTGGCTGCCGTGGGTGGATTATCTGATGCTGCTGTGGTTTGAAGTGCGCTGGCAGCAGAGCGGCGACGTTGAATTTTTGCGCTGGGGCGCTGCGGTGCGCCGGCGATTCTGTTTATCATCATCCGAATTCTGAACGAACAAAATGAAGTGAGGTGCCCGTGGGCCCAGTAATGCTAGATGTCGCCGGCTACGAGCTGGATGCAGAAGAACGCGAGATTTTGAAACACCCGCTGGTTGGCGGATTGATCCTGTTTACCCGTAACTTCCACGATGCGGAGCAACTGCGTGAGCTGGTGCGCCAGATCCGCGCCGCCTCGCACGATCGGCTGGTGGTGGCGGTAGACCAAGAGGGCGGGCGCGTGCAGCGCTTCCGCGAGGGTTTCACCCGTTTGCCGGCGGCGCAGTCGTTCGCCGCGTTGCACGATGCGCAGGAAGGCGGCCGTCTGGCGCAGGAGGCCGGCTGGCTGATGGCGGCGGAGATGATCGCGCAGGATATCGACATCAGCTTCGCGCCGGTGCTGGACATCGGCCACGGCAGCGCGGCGATCGGCGAGCGTTCGTTCCACAGCGATCCGCCGCAGGCGCTGGCGATGGCGGAGCGCTTTATCCTCGGCATGCACAGCGCCGGCATGAAAACCACCGGCAAACACTTCCCGGGGCACGGCGCCGTCAGCGCCGATTCGCACAAGGAAACCCCGCGCGATCCGCGGCCGCTAGCGCAGATCCGCGAGCACGACATGGCGATCTTCCGCGAGCTGATCAACCGCCAGCTGCTGGACGCCGTCATGCCGGCCCACGTCATCTATACTGAAGCGGATCCGCGTCCGGCCAGCGGCTCGCCTTACTGGCTGCAGCAGATCCTGCGTCAGGAGCTGGGCTTCGACGGCGTGATCTTCTCCGACGATCTGTCGATGGAAGGCGCCGCCATCATGGGGAGCTACGCCGAGCGCGGCCAGGCGGCGCTGGATGCCGGATGCGACATGATCCTGGTGTGCAACAACCGCGCCGGTGCGGTCAGCGTGTTGGATAACCTGTCCCCGGTCAAAGCAGAGAAGGTGAAGCGGTTATATCATCGCGGTCAGTTCACCCGTCAGGAACTGCGTGACTCCGAGCGCTGGCAGCAGGCGCACAAGGCGCTCAGCGCGTTGAGCGAGCGTTGGGAGGAGCACAAGCAGCGTTCGCAAGGGTGAATCCAGGTGCCGCATCGCGGCGCAGAGCGGAAATGATGAGGGCCGCGCCCGCGGCCCTTGGCTTGTTGCGAGGATCCACATGATTATCTATTTGCACGGCTTCGATTCCACCAGTCCCGGCAATCATGAAAAGGTATTACAGCTGCAGTTTATCGATCCGGACGTGCGCTTTATCAGCTACAGCACGCTGCATCCGCGTCACGACATGCAGCATCTGTTGAAGGAGGTGGACAAGGCGGTGCAGCAGGGCGGCGATGCGCACCCGTTGATCTGCGGGGTTGGCCTCGGCGGCTTCTGGGCGGAGCGCATCGGCTTCCTGTGCGGCATTCGCCAGGCGATGTTCAATCCCAACCTGTACCCGGAAGAGCACATGCACGGCAAGATAGACCGGCCGGAAGAGTATCGCGATATCGCCACCAAGTGCGTGGAGGATTTCCGCGAGAAAAACCGCGATCGCTGTCTGGTGGTGCTGTCGCGCCACGACGAGGTGCTGGATAACCGGCGCAGCGCCGAATTGCTGCATCACTACTACGAGATCGTGTGGGATGAACAGCAGACGCACAAGTTCAAAAACATCTCTCCGCATCTGCAGCGGCTCAAGGCGTTCAAGGCGCTGGGTTAACAGTTTCATAACGCTGCCGCGAGCCGCGCGCCCCGTTTTTCACCGGCGGAAAGTGCGGCTTTTTTGTACGTCAAAGCAAGATTCTGTGTGGCAATCGGCAAAATTTAAAACTGTGACTCAGCGCTAACTATTTGAATCACAATCCCCAAAAAATCCCCGCGTCCAGCCTTTAACCAAAAAAATTTGATGTACGTCAATTTTGGTATGACCAAATAACCTCACATGCTATTCTGGCTGCAGAGAGCCGATTTATTTTAAGCGAACCCTATGTATTCTAAGGATATTATTTATTTACCCTGGGATAACAAATGGTTCACATTTAGGGGGTTATTTTGACAACGCCAAAGAAGAAAATCGTTATTGTTGGCGGCGGCGCCGGTGGTTTGGAGCTGGCGACCAGCCTGGGCCATAAACTTGGCCGCAAGAACAAAGCCGAGATCACGTTGGTGGATCGCAACCACAGCCATTTGTGGAAACCGCTGTTGCACGAAGTGGCGACCGGTTCCCTCGATGACGGCGTAGATGCGCTCAGCTACCTGGCGCACGCGCGCAATCACCATTTCAGCTTCCAGCTGGGGTCGTTGACCAACATCAACCGTGAGACGCAAACGCTGCAGCTGGCGCAGATCTGCGACGAGCAGGGCGGCGAGCTGGTGCCGGCGCGCGAATTGCCGTACGACATTCTGGTGATGGCGTTGGGCAGCACCTCGAACGATTTCGGTACGCCAGGCGTGAAAGAGCACTGCATCTTCCTGGATAACCCCCATCAGGCACGTCGTTTCCACAACGAAATGCTCAACCTGTTCCTGAAGTTCTCGGCGCAGCCGGGGCAAAAAGAGCGGGTCAACATCGCTATCGTCGGCGGCGGCGCCACCGGCGTTGAACTGTCCGCCGAACTGCATAACGCGGTGAAGCAGTTGCACAGCTACGGCTTTGAAGGCCTGGACAACAGCGCGCTCAACGTGACGCTGGTGGAAGCCGGCGAGCGCATCCTGCCGGCGCTGCCGCCGCGTATTTCCGCCGCCGCGCACCAGGAGCTGATCAAACTGGGCGTGCGCGTGCTGACCAACACCATGGTGACCAGCGCCGATGCCAAAGGCCTGAACACCAAGGGCGGCGAGTTCATCGACGCCGATCTGATGGTGTGGGCGGCCGGCATCAAGGCGCCGGACTTTATGAAGGACATCGGCGGCCTGGAAACCAACCGCATCAACCAGCTGGTGGTGGAGCCGACGCTGCAGACCACGCGCGATCCGAACATCTTCGCCATCGGCGACTGCGCTTCCTGTCCGAAAGAGGGCGGCGGTTTCGTGCCGCCGCGCGCACAGTCGGCGCACCAGATGGCTTCGCGTTGCGCCACCAATATTCTGGCGTTGATGAACGGCCAGACGCTGAAGCCTTACGTGTATAAAGATCACGGCTCGCTGGTGTCGCTGTCGCGCTTCAGCACCGTCGGCAGCCTGATGGGCAACCTGATGCGCGGTTCGATGATGGTGGAAGGGCGCATCGCGCGCTTCGTCTACATCTCGCTGTACCGCATGCATCAGGTCGCGTTGCATGGCTACATCAAAACCGGCCTGATGATGCTGGTGGGCGGCATTAACCGGGTGATCCGTCCGCGTCTGAAGATGCACTGATCCCGCCTTTGTCGACCAACCCGCGCCGGTTCGCCCGCGCGGGTTTTTTTATGGCGGCGCGAGGCGATCGGCGGCGGTTGCTTGATTCTTCAGCATAAGCTGTCGCCGATATGGGTAAAATTCTTAAGATTCCTCCTAAACAACGGGAAAACGGCCGTTTTCCCGCATTTTTGGTCCCCTTGTCTTATTGCGGGCCTTCAGATCATTGTGCAGACTTTACCTCGTTTACAGACGGCGCGTCGCGCACGCCGTAAACCGGGATACCGCCAGCCGCCCATGCGCAAAATAATAAGCGCGGTGCCAGCCGGTAACAGACCCCGGAAAAAATGCGTGGTAACACTTTCAGGAGGTTTCCTGTGAACAAGTCAATGTTAGCCGGTGTTGGAATTGGTATCGCTGCCGCTCTGGGGATTGCCGCGGTAGCCAGCCTGGACGTCTTTTCTGCCGGTCCGCAATATGCGCAGGTGCTCGCCGCCACACCGATTAAAGAAACCATCAAAACGCCGCGTCAGGAATGCCGCAACGTCACCGTCACGCACCGTGCACCGGTGCAGGATGAAAACCGCATCGCCGGCTCTGTGCTGGGCGCAGTGGCGGGCGGCGTGATTGGCCACCAGTTCGGCGGCGGTCGCGGGCGCGACGTGGCGACCGTGGTGGGCGCGCTGGGCGGCGGCTACGCCGGTAACCAGGTGCAAGGGGCGATGCAGAACAACGACGTCACCACCAGCGTTCAGCAGCGTTGCAAAACGGTCTACGACAAGTCCCAGAAAATGCTGGGCTATGACGTGACCTACAAGATCGGCAATCAGCAGGGCAAGATCCGCATGGATCACGATCCGGGCACGCAAATTCCGTTGGACAAAAACGGCCAGCTGGTGCTGAACAGAGCCTGATCGCCACATTCGAATTAAACCCGCGGGCAGTGTTAGTTCTGATCGTTTAACCCGGTTAAGCGAGCGGCGTTAACATTGACGCGGGTTTCTGTTTTCTGCCTGCCCAAAAGTTTGCGATCGTTCTAATGTCTGCGTGCGATATCGCTGGGCGAAACTTCAAAAAAGCCCCTGCGTTTGTTATATTATTGTGCAATTAAGCGGTGTTATCGGCGCCAATCGCCACACCGGCCAAACCCGAGTATTTCGTCTCGCAGAGATAACGACATGTTAGATTTTCGCTTTCCGACAGCGTTGCAAATGGTCCTTAGCGTCGCCGTAGCTGAGAAGCAGGGCATGCGTTCGACGAGCGCCACCCTCGCCGCCGCTCTGGAAGCCAACCCCAGCTTTATCCGCAAACTGATGGTGCCGCTGACCAAAGACGGCATCATCGTTTCCACCCTGGGCCGAAACGGCTCTATCCACCTTGGCCGCCCGGCGGAAGAGATCACCCTGCGGGACATCTATCTGGCGGTAATCGACGACAAGCGCATCTGGGCTTCCCGCCCTGAAGTGCCGGCTCGTTGCCTGGTGAGCGCCAACGCCTGCTGGTATTTCAAATCGGTGGTGAACGAGGCCGAGCAGGCTTCGCTCGCGGTGCTGGCGCGCCACACCGTGGCCGACTCGCTGGTCGAGCTGGAGCGGGGCGACAAGCGCGCCTGCGCGGAATACGCCGCCGCGCAAGAGGCTGAAGCCGCCGGTAAATAATGCCGGATGGAGCGCATAAAAAAGGTCGGGCATTGCCCGACCTTTTTGCATTTCAGGATGATGATTACGCCGTCTGCGGCTGCGCTTTGCGCGCCACCAGGCGCCGCAAGGTGACGTAGAACACCGGCGTCAGGAACAGCCCGAACAGGGTGACCCCCAGCATGCCGGAGAACACCGTGATGCCGGTGACGCCGCGCACTTCGGCGCCGGCGCCATGGCCAAGGATCAGCGGGATGGTGCCGGCGATGAAGGCGATGGAGGTCATCACGATCGGCCGCAGCCGCAGGCGGCAGGCCTCCAGCGCCGCTTCGACGATGCCTTTACCCTGCATTTCCAGTTCGCGGGCGAACTCGACGATCAGAATGGCGTTTTTGCAGGCCAGCCCCATCAGGACGACCAGCCCGACCTGAACGAACACGTTGTTGTCGCCGCCGGTCAGCCACACGCCGAACAGCGCCGACAGCATGGTCATCGGCACGATCAGGATCACCGCCAGCGGCAGCGTCCAGCTTTCGTACAGCGCCGCCAGCGCGAGGAACGCCAGCAGCACCGCCACCGGGAACACCACCAGCGCGGCGTTACCCTGGGTCGATTGCTGGTAACTCAGATCTGTCCACTGGATGTTCATGCCGTTCGGCAACAGCTTGCCGGCCATCTGCGTCAGCTCGCCCATCGCCTGGGTAGAGGAGAGCACGCGCGGATCGGCGTCGCCGATCAGATCCGCTGCCGGGAAACCGTTGTAACGGATCACCGGATCCGGGCCGTAGGTGGTGCCGATGCTGACCATACTGCCGATCGGCACCATTTCGCCCTTATCGTTGCGGGTGCGCAGGTTGGCGATGTCTTCCACGCTGTCGCGGAATTGGCCGTCGGCCTGCGCCATCACCTTCCAGGTGCGGCCGTAACGGTTGAAGTCGTTAATGTAAGACGAACCGAGGTAGGTCTGCAGCGTGCTGAACAGCGCGTTGAGCGGCACCCCCTGCGCCTTGGCCTTGTCGCGATCGATTTTGGCGTCCAGCTGCGGCACGTTGGCCTGATAGGAGGAGATCGGGAACCCCATGCCCGGCGTTTGCATAATGGCGCCGGACATCGTGTTGATCGCGGTCTGCAGCGCGCCGTAACCCAGCCCTGCGCGATCTTGCACGTACAGCGAATAGCCGGAACCCTGGCCGATGCCGAGGATCGGCGGCGGCATGATCGAGAAGGCGAAGCCTTCCTGGATCTGCGAAATGCGCGCGTTGATCTCGGCGTTGATCTGCGCTGCGGTGCGGGTACGGGTGCTCAACGACTCCAGCGCGAAGAACACCGTGCCGGTATTCGGCGTATTGGTGAACTGCAGCGCGTTCAGGCCGGGGAAGGCCACCGCATCGGTGACGCCGTCCACGCTCAGGCCGATGGCGCTCATCTTGCGGATCACCGCATCGGTGCGTTCCAGCGAGGCGCCTTCCGGCATCTTCACGCCGCCAATCAGATACAGCTTGTCCTGCGTCGGGATAAACCCGCCGGGCACGGTCTTGAACATCACGCCGGCGGCGGCCAGCAGCAGCAGGTAGACGACGAACACTGCGCCGCGCCGGCCCAGCACGCGGGAGACGCCCTGTTGGTAGCGTTGCGAACCGCTGGCGAAGAAGCGGTTGAACGGCCGGAACAGCCAGCCGAACAGCCGGTCGATCAGGCGCGACGGCAGGTCTTTCGGCGCGCCGTGCGGCTTCAGCAAGCGCGCCGCCAGCGCCGGTGACAGGGTCAGCGAGTTGATGGCGGAGATCACCGTCGAGATGGCGATGGTGACGGCGAACTGCTTGTAGAACTGGCCGGTGACGCCGGAAAGGAACGCCATCGGCACGAACACCGCGCACAGCACCACGGCGATGGCGATGATCGGGCCGGAGACCTCGCGCATCGCCTGGTGCGCCGCCGCCAGCGGCGACAGCCCCTCTTCGATATTACGCTCGACGTTTTCCACCACCACGATGGCGTCATCCACCACGATGCCGATCGCCAGCACCAGCCCGAACAGGCTGAGGGTGTTGAGCGAGAAGCCCAGCAGATACAGCGCGGCGAAGGTGCCGACCACGGAGATCGGCACCGCCAGCAGCGGAATGATCGAGGCGCGCCAGGTCTGCAGGAACAGAATGACCACCAGCACCACCAGGATCACCGCTTCCAGCAGGGTATCTACCACCGCGCGGATCGAGTCGCGCACGAATACCGTCGGGTCGTATGGCGACTTCCAGCTCATGCCGTCCGGGAAGCGGGTCGCCAGCTCGGCCATCTTGCCGCGCACCGCGTCCGACAGCTCGATGGCGTTGGCGCCCGGCGACTGGAAGATGCCGATGCCGACCGCATCCTTGTTATTGAGCTGGGCGCGCAGCGCGTAGCTGCCGGAGCCCATTTCGATGCGCGCCACGTCGCGCAGCCGCACGATCTCGCCGTTATCACCGCTCTTGAGAATGATGTTGCCGAACTCTTCTTCGGTTTGCAGGCGCCCCTGGGCGTTGATCGACAGCAGATAGTCGCTGCGCGTCGGCATCGGCTCCGCGCCGAGCTGGCCGGCGGAGACCTGCACGTTCTGCTCCTGCATGGCGCTCACCACGTCGGAGGCGGTCAGACCGCGCGCGGCGACCTTGTTCGGATCGAGCCAGATGCGCATCGCGTATTCGCCGGCGCCAAAGATCTGCACCTGGCCGACGCCCGGCAGACGGGCCAGCTCATCCTTGACCTTCAGGGTGGCGTAGTTGCGCAGGTACAGCGAGTCGTACTTGCCGGAAGGCGATACCAGATGCACCACCAGCGTCAGCGCCGGAGACTGTTTCTGGGTGGTGATGCCCTGGCGGCGCACGTCTTCCGGCAGGCGCGCTTCGGCCTGCGCCACGCGGTTTTGCACCTGCACCTGCGCCTGATCGGGATCGGTGCCCGGGCGGAAGGTGACGGTGGTCACCAGTACGCCGTCGGAACCGGCGACCGATTTCATGTACATCATGTTTTCGACGCCGTTGATCGCTTCTTCCAGCGGCGTGGCCACCGTTTCAGCGATCTCTTTCGGGTTGGCGCCCGGGTATTCTGCACGCACCTGCACGCTGGGCGGCACCACGTCCGGGTACTCGCTGATCGGCAGCAGCGGGATGGCTATCACCCCGGCGACAAAAATCAGTATCGACAGCACCGCGGCGAAGATCGGCCGGTCGATGAAAAAGCGGGAAAAGTCCATGGGTCAGAAGTCTCTGCTGGGAGCTTAGTTAAGCGTGGAGGCGATAGGGTTCATGGCGACGGCTTTCGCGTCGACCGGCATGCCCGGCATAAACACTTTCTGCATGCCGTCGACGATCACCCGATCGCCGTTTGCCAACCCTTTCTGCACGATGCGCAATCCTTCGGCCATGCGGCCCACGTCAATGTCGCGGCGCTGCGCCTTGCCGTCTTTATCGACGATGTAAACGAACTTGCGGTTCTGGTCGGTCATCACCGCTTTGTCGTCGATCAGCATGGCGTTGAACTCGGCGCTGCCGGGCATCTGTACCCGGGCGAACAGCCCCGGCGTGAAGCGGCGATCGCGGTTGTCGAGCAGGGCGCGCATGCGGATGGTGCCGGTCCCGGCGTTCAGTTGGTTATCGGTGAAGTCCACCAGCCCCTGATGCGGAGTGCCGTCTTCGCCTACCAGGCCGACTTTCACCGGCAGGCGGGCATCGTGCCGGCCTTGCTGCTGATAGCGCAGGAAGGTGGCTTCATCCACGTCGAAATAGACGTAGACCTTGTCGAGCGACACCAGCGTCGTCAGCACGCTGGCGCTGTCGCCGGCGGTGACCAGGTTGCCGGCGGTGATCATCGCGCGGCTGGCGCGCCCGTCAATCGGCGCGGTAACGCGGGTAAAGTCGAGATTCAGCTGCGCCATATCGAGCTGGGCCTGCGCCGCCAGCACGTTGCTTTGCGCCTGCGCGGCGGATGACCGGCGCTGCTCCCATACTTCCTGAGAGATGGCCTGAGTGCCGATCAGTTTCTCGGTGCGCGAGGATTCGCTGCGCGCCAGGGCGGCCTGGTTGCGCGCCCGCACCAGCTCTGCCTGCGCCTGTTCGCGCGCGGCGCGGTAGGTGCGATCGTCGATAGTGAACAGCACCTGGCCTTTCTTCACCTCGTCGCCTTCGGTGTAGTTGACCCGCTCGATGTAGCCGGAAACCCGCGGGCGCAGTTGCACGCTTTGCACCGCTTCGACCCGGCCGTTGAAGGCATCCCACTGGCTGATCGGCTTGACCACTACGCTGGCGGCGCTGACCACCGGCGGCGGTGGCGGGGCGTTGTGCGCGACGCTGTTGTCGCACCCGGCGAGCAGGGCGGCCAGCAGCGCCACCCCGGAGAGCCGCTGACCCAGAGCGACGGCGCGCGTGCGGCCGCCGGCGTTGAACGATGAGTTTGGTTGATTTGCCATTATTTTTATTCCGATAAGTAAGCGCGGTCAGGCCCCATACCCGGCCCTGTTCTCCGGGATTCACCCCCGCGCCGGCGTGCGGTGAGGGGGCGGCTGCGCCGTGCAGCGGCGCAACGTTAGGTTTTGAAACACATTGGTGTCACATTAATGTATCAATATCGGTTACATTAATTGGGTGGAGTATAGTGGCGGCTTTCCAATAAATGCAATAATAAAAATTGCATTTAAAGCGAAACTGTTGCAACGTATGTGCATCGGGCAGAGGGTGACCCTGCCGAATGATGGGAGCATCTGCATGAACACTACGGGTTTTATTACCGATTTGAAGGCGTGGATCGACAACAATCTGGAAGAGAAACTGGATATCAACACCGTGGCGGATCGCGCGGGCTATTCCAAATGGCATCTGCAGCGCATGTTCAAACGCCAGACCGGCTACGCGCTGGGGGAGTATATCCGCATGCAAAAACTGAAAGTGTCGGCGGAGCGCCTGGCCAACAGCGGCGAGCCTATCGTCAGCGTGGCGATCTCGCTCGGCTTCGACTCACAGCAGTCGTTCAACCGCAGCTTCAAACGCCAATTCGGCCAAACGCCGGGCGACTGGCGCCGCGCGCTGGCGCAGCCGGCATCAATGGGGCGCACGCACCACTGAGCGGTTGGGGGGGATAAAAAAAGCCTGAATTTGCGTTCGGGCTTTTTTGTATGGCGGTGAGGGAGGGATAGATTCGCTGCGCTCACCCTGCGGGCCGCCGTTGGCGGTCCAAAACGCGGGCGTTTTGTCGAACCCTATCGAGGGTTCTCACCCTCCCGGTCGGTGCGCTATGCATGCAAAAAAGCCTGAACTTTCGCTCAGGCTTTCTCGTTAGAATATGGCGGTGAGGGAGGGATTGATTCGCTGCGCTCACCCTGCGGGCCGCCGTTGGCGGTCCAAAACGCAGGCGTTTTGTCGAACCCTGTCGAGGGTTCTCACCCTCCCGAACGGTGCGCTATGCATACAAAAAAGCCTGAACTTTCGCTCAGGCTTTCTCGTTAGAATATGGCGGTGAGGGAGGGATAGATTCGCTGCGCTCACCCTGCGGGCCGCCATTGGCGGTCCAAAACGCAGGCGTTTTGTCGAACCCTGTCGAGGGTTCTCACCCTCCCGGTCGGTGCGTTATGCATACAAAAAAGCCTGAACGTGAGCTCAGGCTTCTTCGTAGAATATGGCGGTGAGGGAGGGATTCGAACCCTCGATACACTTTCGCGTATACACACTTTCCAGGCGTGCTCCTTCAGCCACTCGGACACCTCACCATATTTTTTTGTTGCGAAATCATCGCTGCAACGGGGCGCTACTATAGGGAGTGGGGCCGATCCGGTCAAGAATAATTTCTGTGTTTTTGTTCGTCCGCTCAAGCCGTGTTCACTTTGCTGGAAACTGCGGCGAACGACAGGGCAGAAGTCATGAAAAGGTGGGAAAATTAGAAGTAAGGTTCGTGGATAACCGGTGGAAATGGGAATTACGGGCGCGGGCTGTGGGCTTGATTCGCTGCGCTCACCCTACGGGCCGCCGTTGGCGGTCCAAAACGCAGGCGTTTTGTCGAACCCTGTCGAGGCT